>JBFIXW010000034.1:0-19179 GCA_041605715.1 Paenisporosarcina sp. | reverse complement strand
TAGCGTTCAATATTATCGGATAGAAAGAATTTATCGCTAATTTCTCCGACTTGTTACCTCATCATTTCAATATGTTCTGCACTTAAATTTAATATTCCAGTATCAAGTTCTAGTTCCCACTCGCTAGTTTCTCCAGTTTTAATACGGTTGAATATTTAGTCTTACTCATTGTTAAAGGAACTGTTTAATTAATTGGTAATTGATCTATTTTACTAAACCACCTCATCCCAGATTGTTAGATGAATATAGTAATATTACCTATTAGTAACTACTGAATATGTGTTAAATGTCACGAATCCATCATTTTAATTCAATAATAAGTAAGAAGGAGGGGTTTTGAAAATTCTTATCTGATTCACTCAAATGAATGATTTGAATATGATGAATGGATGAGATAGGAGGGGACTCAAGACGTGAATCCATTTAATTGTTGGTATACTTCTTGCTTTAGTCTGCAAGATCTTGGCTTACAAAATGAAATGCGATTGCTTTGGGAACAACATGTTTACTGGACCAAATCAGCTGTTCAAGCTTTAATTATGAATTCGCCGAATAAAGAACAAGTACTCAATAGGTTGTTACGAAATGCAACCGATATGGGTGCAATTCTAATTCCTTATTACGGGAAAGTAAGAGCAGATGAATATAGTGCCTTAATTAACAGTCATTTAACTATTGCGGCTGATTTGGTTGGTGCTGCTATAAAAGGGGATAATGGGGCTTTTAAAACACTTAATGAACAATGGCTACAAAATGCTGCCGATATCGCTCATTTATGGAGTGCTATAAACCCATTTCTCTCACAAAGTGAAACCGAAGAAATGTTCATCAATCATTTAGATTTATTGAAAGCTGAAGTCGTGTATTTATTGCAAAAAGATTATACATCAGCAATAGACTTATTTGATGAGATTGAAATTCAAGCCCTTCATATGGCAGATGAATTTTCATTAGCCATGATTAAACAGTTTTCGTATCCAGCCTATTATATGTAGACAAAAACCTTCCTTGTGAAGGTTTTTTTAAATTATCATGCTAGATTATGAGTGATTACAGCAAATATTTTACCAGGACTAGCCATAGTGACTATCGTTTGGGTCATTTTATGTCACTAGCTTTCTGTAAAAGCACTGATAAGTTTTGGATTCTTCTCCAAGAGGAACTATATAGAGAGGGGGGATTTGCGTGAATACAGATGTATTTATAACAGGTGGAGGGATTGGTGGACTCACTCTTGCATTAAAGTTAGTGAAGGCAGGGATTGATGTCGTGATGGTGGAGAAATTAACGGGAAATCAACCCGTCTATAAAGGGGAGTTATTACAACCCAAAAGCATGCAAATTTTCGATGGACTAGAAGTTTTTGAAGAGGTTACTTCTCAAGGACAAATTATTGAAGTTCTCGATTTAATCGAGCTTTCCAAAACCCTTAAAGTAAAAGACCAATCATTTATGGATTATACGGTTATTCCGGGCAAGTACAATGCTGCCTACATGATTCATCATGAAGTGTTAAAGGGGATTATTCGAACGAAGGCTGAAAGTTACTCTAATTTCCATTACTTTAGTGGAACTTCTTGTAAAAACATTAACGGTAAGGTTGCGACTGTTCAAAGAGGGAAAAAACAATTTGACGTTGAAGCCTCATTTTTCATTGGAGCTGAAGGACGAGCTTCTTTAACTAGACAAAAAATGGGTATTAAAGTTGAGCCGTTAAAATACAATCATCATTTTATAACCGTTACCTTTCCAAGACCTACAAACTTTGTAGGAGGACAAATTTTCTCTAGTTATAACCGATTCTTAGGGTTATTTCCATTGCCGAATGATGAAGTACGTTCGGTTTATTTAATTCCAGCAGGGGATTATAAAAAAATTAAAGAAAAACCAATTGATCATTTTCACAAATTATATACAGATCTTGCACCTGCAATCGATGGATACGTACAAAAATTAGAAGATTGGTCTAAAATCCAATTGATGATTCCAGTTATGTATCATGTTGATACGTATGTGAGTGGCAATATGGCGATTATCGGAGATGCCGCACATGCTGTACACCCAATGGCTGGAGAAGGAATGAACATGGCCATTCAAGATGCTGATATTCTAGGTGAGTTACTGGTGGACATGTATAAACAACAAAAATTAAATCCAGTAAATTTAAGTCAATATGAAGCGGTTCGAAAAAAACGAGCCGATTATTTAATCCAATTAAGTCATTTGTCTGCACTAGCATATTCATTTCCATTTCAACCGGTAAGTTGGTTGCGAAGTAAAACGTTTGAGCGCATGGAGGAAGACCCGGTTCTACATTTTAAACAAATGTTAAATGTCTCAGGTCTTGGTATGTGGAAAGAATCGGTTAGAGACCGTTTCATACAAGGCGGTATGATGCGAACTAGAAAGAAAGAGTTACCTAAAGAACAAAAGGAAATGAAACTTTTTACTGCAGAGGATGATTACCCATGGAAATGGAGTGGGCTGCACTAGCACATCAGAAGGTTTATGAGAATCCGCTAACGTGTATATAAATAGTAGAAATAAAAATGGGAGGAATTACGTATGATTGATGTAATGAAAATGCTTAAAGCGCGAATGTGGATGAAGCGAAATGTCCCATTTTTATATTCTTGGCATGCCTATGTAGGGTATGAACTAGATTTATTTAAAGCGTTTGAACGAGGAGTTTCGATTGAAGACGTTGCAGATGCCTATCAAATTGATGAACAACTACTTAAACAATGGGTTAATGTCGGAGTGTCTATTGGACATTTAAAGTCAATAAGTCGTTCACGGTATCGCACAGGATCCATGTGGAAGTTGCCACGACCCAAAGGTGAATCATCTTCAGGTGTTATATTAAAAGAAATGATGGAATTACATATACCGAGTCTACTAAATTATCCAGATATGATGAGAGAAAAAAAGAGAAATCATTTCGATTCCGATAAACATGCAGATACGGTTGCAAAAACGAGTCGAGTACTTGAGGTCATTGCACTTCCAAAAATGGCTAAATTATTGAGACAAAACGAAGAACAACATGTTTTAGATATTGGGTGCGGTGAAGGTGGCTACATCAAACGATTGGCAGAACGTTTTCAAAAGTCTCATTTCCTAGGAATTGAAGTGAGTGAGACAGTGGCCAAAACTGCACAAAAAATGACGGAGTCACTAGATAATGTGAAAATTGAACAAGCTGATTTATGGGAATTTGAACCGAATAAAAAGTTTGATACTATTTTCATGAACAATATTATTCATTATATTCCTGGGGAACAACGACAGGATTTATTTAATCGGTTAAGTGAATGGTTGAAGGATGACGGCGTATTATCGGTCGTAACGCCAATATCAGGTGGACAAAGTAGTCCTCCATTTGTGGCAGCTTTTGATAGCTTTTTCCACTCCTTTGAAAATCTTCATTCATTACCAGAAAAAGAAGAGCTTACTGAATGGGGAGAAAAAGCGGCATTAACCAACCTTGGCATTCAAACAGTCATTCGTGAGGGTAGTTGGTATATTGTACAATACAAAAAAACCTCTAGTAACTAAACTAGAGGTTTTGGTATGTAGACAAAAGAATAATAGTTTAAATATAATCATAAATATCGACATTTTAACTCTTATACTTGGATATATGGAAGGAAGGTGGTCGGCTATTACTTTCGCTTTCCGCGTACGAAACGCTAGCCTCCTCGGCTGTTAAAACCTATGCTCCTGCGGTTACTTATAGATACAAATTTGATGTATATAAATGATTGTCTAAGTTAATATCC
The DNA here is from genome assembly GCA_041605715.1 of Paenisporosarcina sp. Lineage (GTDB taxonomy): Bacteria > Bacillota > Bacilli > Bacillales_A > Planococcaceae > Paenisporosarcina. The sequence continues at coordinate 15,397 of JBFIXW010000034.1, read as the reverse complement.
ACTTAATTTCGTCTATGGTAAAATTCTACATCTTACATATGAAAATATATTATAGGTGGAAATGATACACGAATTGTCTCTAAACTAATATTATGTTTACTTTTAGATTTACCTGCATTTCTGTTGAATGTAAGGGAGACAACGACTCCAGAGGAATTAGCAAGGACTGAAGACCCAGGACTGAGCGCTTGCGAGGGAAGCGGCTGAAGTCTAGCCCGTGGAAAGCGTTCGTCGCAATGGAACTCGTCATTTTCTATCTGTCAACAAACAAAAACCTCTAGTAATTAAACTAGAGATTTTTGTCTGAATGAGTTATTTTCGTAATGAGCCAATTTCTGAAGCAATAGCTTGCATTTCACTTGGACTGAAGGACTCGCGCTTCATAACCATTGTATATAAATAATGTAAATCTTCATAAGCTGACTCATCAAATGACTCGGCTCTCATAGCGTCAACATTAACCATGCGTAGTTTTTCTTTTATTTGTTCAATCATGTATTCCACGTTTTCTTGTGATGGTTGTGTTAAATTCATTTTTAATTCCTGCCTTTCAAGCGGTATAGTTAATCATTTCATGATGAGCATAGAAAGTCAAATTGATGAGTACCATTGTTTTAATATGGACATACTTGGGTATATTAAAAAACAATTGATTTTTACAAATAGGAGGTAATTTTTATGAAGGAAAGTATGTTAGTTAAAGGAATTTTATTTGGTGCTGTAGCAGGAGCGGGAATAAGTTTGTTAGATCGTACAACTCGTGAAGATGTGAAATACAGACTTAATAATTTATCATCAGATATTAAATATTATTCACAAAACCGTGAAGATTTTAAAATGAAAATTCAAGAAAAAGCAGATAAAATACAATCTGTATACAATCAATTTTCTCGTGACGCCCAATACCTATCCGGAAAAGTAGATGAGCTAAAAACGTTATCTCCACAAGTGAAGACTTTAGTAACAGATACAAAAGAAGCTTTTGAACATTCGAAAGAGGAATATAAAACAATTGTAAAGGAAGACGATGAATTCACGATGCCTGTATTACCAGAGCATGTGTATGATGAAAAAAATTCTCTATAGAAGGGATTTGGTTCCATGGAGAACGAAGACCAACCAATTAAACCAAGAGGAAGTCAAAAATCGAGTTCTTCATTTAATTTTTTAAGTAAGCTAAAAATGATGCAATTTAAAAAGAAGAAGACAGATTCTGATTATCCTTTTGATGTCACTTCATCGAAAGGATTCTTTAAGGAATTACTCGCACGTATTCAATACGTTGATGTCACTGCACTTGGTGCGCAATTAGCCTTTTTCTTTTTACTTTCTTTGTTTCCTTTATTAATTTTTATGGTGACATTACTACCATATCTAAATCTACAAGAAGATCAGTTATTTAATATATTGCGTACATATGCACCTGGAGAGGTTTATTCCTTAATAGATGGAACGTTAGATGAAGTTCTTTCAGATCGCAATGGGGGTTTACTTTCAGTAGGAATTATTGCGACAATTTGGTCGGCATCAAATGGGATGAATGCTTTAATTAAATCTTTAAATCGTTCATATGATTTAGATGAAACAAGACCCTTCCTTATTGCAAGAGGGATCTCGATAATTTTTACGTTGTTACTTATTGTATTATTTGTAGTTGCCCTCGCTCTGCCGATATTTGGGGAACAGATCGGTACCTTCCTGTTTTCTTACTTAGGGTACGAACAAGGTTTCTTAAGTGTATGGAATCAAGTTCGTTGGACGATTCCACCAGTGATGATCTTTTTCGTCTTTATGTTGCTTTACTGGATTGCACCGAATCGAAAATTGTACTTGAAGAGTGTCATTCCAGGCGCAATTTTTGCTACGGTGGGATGGATTGTTGTTTCTCTAGGTTTTTCTTTGTATGTTAGTAGCTTTGCGAATTATTCTGCTACTTATGGAAGTATCGGAGGAATTATTGTCTTAATGATGTGGTTATATTTCTCAGGGACAATCTTGATGGTGGGTGGACAAATAAACGCAGTGATGCAAGAACGTAAAGAAAAAATAGCTATGAAAAAAGCAGGGGCTGTCATTTGACAGCTCCTGCTTTTATACGTTTCGTTGAAGAAGTCTTAATCCGTTCAAAATAACAAGAATCGTACTACCTTCATGACCGAGTACTCCTAAGGGTAAATTAATTACTTGGAAGAAATTGCTTATGATCAATAAAACAATAACGGCAATAGAAAAAATGATGTTTTGCTTTACTATGCGATTCATTTTACGTGATAAACGAATTGCAAAAGCAATGCGTGATAAATCATTTTTTATCAAAACGACATCAGCAGTTTCAAGAGCGACATCTGTCCCACCGCCCATCGCAATACCTGTGGTTGCAGTTGCAAGGGCTGGTGCATCATTAATGCCATCTCCAACCATACCGACCATACCGTATTTTTCTAAAAAGCCTTTCAAGTGAATGACTTTTGTTTCCGGTAAACACTCTGAAAAATACGCATCTACGCCTGCTTCTTCCGCTATTGCTTTTGCTGTTCTTTCATTATCACCAGTAAGCATAATGGTGGTAATGCCTAATTTTTTTAACTCTTCAATCGCGAGTTTAGATTCTTCGCGTACCGTATCTTTCATAGCTGCAAGTGCAACAATTTCATATTCATTAGCCATGAAAATAACCGTTTTACCTTCGTCTTCGAGAGATTGAGCAACTCCGTTATTGAAGAGTTTTGCTTTATCTTCGCCGACAAATTTAGGTTTACCTACTTTCCATTCAATCCCATCAATGGTTGCTTTAATTCCCCAACCGGCGATGTCATCTATTTCAATTGATTGTTTAATTATTGTGCCTTGTAATTTAGAATATTGAACAATTGATTGGGCAAGAGGATGATTCGACTGCGCTTCAATGCTGGCTAGAAGACGGAGTACTTCACTTTCTACATAACCTTCAGTTACGAGGAAGTCGGTCACTTCGGGTTTGCCTTTAGTTAATGTACCTGTTTTATCAAGTGCGATTGCTTTCATATCCCCTACATTCTCTAAGTGAACCCCGCCTTTAAATAATATCCCGCTACGAGCGCCGTTGGAAATTGCAGACAATGTTGCAGGCATAACGGAAGCTACCAAAGCGCAAGGCGATGCTACCACAAGGAGAACCATTGCTCTGTAAAAAGTAGTGGTCCAGTCCCAGCCAAATAGGAAGTGGGGGAGGAATAGCATAATACTGACAGTGACTAAAACAATTTTCACGTAGCGACTTTCGAATCGTTCGATGAATTGTTGCGACGGTGATTTTTCACTTTGTGCAGATTGCACTAAATCGATAATCTTTTGAAATAAGGACTCTGAATTCGGTTTGGTCATTTTGATGGTTAAGGAACCATTCATATTCACGGTCCCTGCAAAAAGGTGACTACCGGTTTGTTTTGTCACTGGGACAGATTCTCCGCTAATAGCAGCCTCATCCACATTTGAATGTCCAGTTATCACTAGGCTATCAACAGGAATTCTTTCTCCAGGTTTAACGTAAAGAGTATCTCCAACATGCAAGTCTTTTACAAGCACTCTTGTGGGTAGTCCCGAAGCATCCATTAACCAAGCTTCTTCGGGTTGTAATTTCATTAAAGCCGATATTTCACGCTGGCTTTTGTTCATTGTATACGTTTCAAGGGCACCACTTAAGGCGAAAATGAATATGAGAATAGCGCCTTCTGCCCAATAACCAATGATAGAAGATCCAATGGCAGCAAGAATCATCAGCAATTCCACATTGAGCTCTTTTTTTTGTAGAGTAGCTTCTATTCCTTCTTTTGCTTTTGCATAGCCACCTATAAAAAATGCAAGGAGAAAAAGAACGATGGATAATGTACTATCTCCATTTCGACCAATAACCCATGCGATGACAATTAAAACACCAGATAGAAGGGCTGCAATCAGTTCAATATGAGGCAAAATTCGGGCGTTAATGTAAGACTGATTTGGATGCTGAATGGCTTCCATGTCACACCTCCTGATAATGATAGTCAATATCATAAGTCCTATAATGTACGAAAAGCTGGCATTCCCCTTGGGGAATACCAGCATTATTAATTATTGTTATTAGATTAGAATGATTATAACATGGATGTGTTTTGAAATGCAATTGTGTAAATTATTTATAGACGCGTTCGCTGTATTGCGCTAGTTTTTCAAGTGATGATTTATCTACATCCGCATGCAAACTATTCCCGTGAGAGTCCATTGTTACGACAGCGGTGAAATCTTCAACTCTTAAATGCCACATTGCTTCAGGAATCCCGAATTGCATAAGGTCTACTCCTTCAACGCCTTTAATACAATCAGCATAGTATTGAGCTGCACCGCCAATCGCATTTAAGTAAACGCCGCCATGTTCATTTAACGCCGCCAAAGTTTTTGGTCCCATACCGCCTTTACCCATAACAGCACGAATCCCGAACTTCTTCATAATATCACCTTGGTATGGCTCTTCACGAATCGATGTAGTAGGTCCAGCTGCTTTTATCTGCCAGTTACCTTCATCATCTTTCATTACAACAGGACCACAGTGATAAATAATTTGGCCGTTAAGGTCAAGAGGAGCATCATGATCTGATAAATATTTATGAATGGCATCGCGCCCTGTGTACATCATGCCACTTATTTTAACAACATCACCAACTTGTAATTGACGAATTTCTTCTTCTGTAATTGGTGCACGAAGTTCAACAATACGAGTTGCTGCTTCTTCGGCAGATTGGTCGGCACCTTGATCTTTAAACTCAATTTTTTCTCCTTCTTGATAGTGCCATTCATTAATTTCACCTGTTGTAGGATTAATGTTGATAGCTAAACGACGATAAGCCCAGCAATTATACGCAACTGAAACGAAGAAACTAGCAGGGATACGGTGCATGACACCAATTTTACAGCCAAGTAAAGTTGCTTCTCCACCGAATCCCATTGTGCCAATTCCAAGCGTATTTGCTTTTTCAACAATGTAATTTTCTAGTTCCGCTAATTGTGGATGTGGGTTTACATCTTCAACAGAACGGAAAAGTTGTTCTTTAGCTAAATCATAACCAGATGCACGATCTCCACCAATTCCAACGCCTATGAAGCCTGCAGAACATCCTTGTCCTTGCGCTTGATATACAGAGTGAAGAATACACTTTCTAATTCCATCTAAGTCACGTCCAGCGCGTCCGATTCCTTCAAGTTCGGCAGGAAGACTATACTGTATATTTTTATTCTCACATCCGCCACCTTTTAAGATGAGCTTCATTTCAATATAATCTTTTTCCCACTGTTCGAATTTCACAACTGGAACACCTTCTCCTAGGTTATCACCACTGTTTTCACCAGTTAGAGAATCCACAGCATTTGGGCGTAGTTTTGCATTTTTTGTAGCTGTAACAATAGCACGACGAATAGCGGCTTTAATTTCTAATTGATTTACACCTATAGGCGTTTTAATTTTAAATGTAGGCATTCCTGTATCTTGGCAAATAGGTGATACATTGTCATCGGCCATTTGTATATTATTTGTGATTGTATCTAAACTCATAGCCGCACGTGTGCCAGCATTTTCTGCAGCTTTCGCATTGCGTACTGCGCGACGTACATCTTTAGGTAAGTTTGTTGAAGTTTCTGTAATTAAATCATATATGCTTTTTTCTAGTGTTTCTAAGTACATGGTTTTGCCCCTCTCAATCAATCTCCAAATTGTTTTCATCATCTATTATACGCCTAAATAATCTTTTAAAAAAGGATAGGGGATGATAGATTAATTGGCTATTGTAAATTAAACGATACTGATTGTTTATATTTAGATCAATTCGTGCCATCTCCACTTAAAATCTAGAATCCCTAAGCATGACACAGGAATATAAAAAGGGGCTGTCCCTAAGTCACCAAATGACTTTTGAGACAACCCCTTTATTTTTATTTTGGACTGTTTTTAAATTGTTCCATTTTGTCTTCTAAATCATCCATCATAGAAATTAGACGATCGATATCTTCCAATTTCGTTGTTTCTGGTTCGATAGAATCAAGCACTTCTAAAAAAATGTTCAAACGCTCTTTAAGATAAGTGACTTGCTGTTCTTTATCAGTAATTGATTTGCCCATTTCAAAACACCTCGCTTATTGTTTACCATACTAGCGGATTTTTATTTCTTTATCAACTTTAGGTAGGACTTTAGAAATATTTTAATATTAAATGTATTTAGAATATTTACAAAATTCAATTAAGATGTTAAGGTTAACTTACTTCAACAAGAGAGGGGAGGCCGTAGTGAAAAGTCGAAACCAATCAAACGTTTAGAAGGAGGGGGTTCGAACATTTCACCGGCACTATAAGCCGTGAATCGATTTATGGATACTCAATTAGATAACAGCGATATTTAGAAGGCTCAGCCAACATCTGAAATCAGATATGGTCTGAGCCTTTGCTAATGATGTTACATAATTTCAAACGTTTCGTGTACCTCAATTGATTGATCAACAGAGCGTACCATTGAACAATTCTTCGTTGTTAAATGCATAGCCTTTTGTAGTTTTCCTTCTTCGAGATTTGGACCTTTTAATTTAAAATGAATATGAACTTTTTCCAGTCGATTAGCTATCTCTTCATTTCTTACGACTTCTTTTACTTCAATTTCCATTTCCTCAATTGGCATCCGCATTTTCTCACAGACTTTTCTTAATACACCACCACTACAACTAACTAATGATGAAACCATTAATTGATATGGCCTAAAACCATAGGACTCATTCGAAGAAATCGTTAGCTTTCCAAATTCAAGGTTTGCTTCAAAACCGTGTTCTGTCATTATATATTTCAACTTGTATTCCTCCCTTATGATAAAATTGTATCGAAACTTATAAGAATTGAACACGATTTTAACTTGAATAGAGGAGAGCATCATGAAGCAATTTTCATCAATAGAAAAAAGAAGGTTTTGGATATTAGTTACCATAGTGTCCATATCCGGATTTTCACAAGGAATGCTCCTCCCGCTTATTTCTATTATTTTTGAACAGGATGGACTTTCTGCATCGTTAAATGGATTAAATGCAACAGGTTTATACATAGGTACGCTTTTAGTTTCCCCATTCATGGAACAGCCACTACGTCGATTTGGTTATAAACCAATCATCATGATTGGTGGAATATTAGTATTTATGTCATTGCTGCTATTCCCATTATGGAAAAGTGTGATTTTTTGGTTTGTGCTTCGACTGTTCATTGGAATAGGAGACCATTTACTTCATTTTTCAACGCAAACTTGGATCACGAGTTTTTCGTCTAAAGCACGTTTAGGCCGAAACATTGCCCTTTATGGGTTGTCATTTGGAATTGGTTTTGCGGCCGGGCCATTATTTGTTCCGCTCATAAATATTTTTGAAGGCTTACCATTCATCGTTTCCGGTGTTTTATGTCTGTCAGCATGGTCACTTGTTTTTTTCCTTGATAATGATTTTCCTGGACATATGCATGAAACTTCTACGATGAGGGGGACATGGGCAAGGTTTGGCGCAACGATTGGATTTGCATGGGTAGCCTTTATTCCTCCTTTTAGTTATGGTTTTTTAGAGTCTAGTTTGCATGCGATTTTTCCTGTTTACGCATTACGCAATCAGATGGATGTAGGAAGTGTTTCCATTATTTTAGCCGCATTTTCAACTGGAGGAATTTTGTCTCAGTTACCCCTTGGAGCGTTAAGTGATCGAATCGGAAGGAAGAAAGTGGTGCTTATTTCGTTATTCGGTGGCGCTTTTTCGTTTAGTACAGCGGCTGTGGTGGAAAATAACAGCTTGGCACTTATTACGGTATTTCTAATAGCTGGTTTGTTTGTCGGATCTACTTTTTCTTTAGGGATTTCTTATATGGCTGATTTGACACCAAAGGCTTTATTACCATCTGGAAATCTTTTGTGCGGTATTTTCTTTAGTATAGGGAGTTTAACTGGGCCATTTATGGGAGGCATCTTTTTAGAATTCTTTAACCAGGTTAGTTTTTTATGGCTCATTTCTTTTGTGTTATTTGTCTTTAGTTTAATCAGTCTGATAACGCCAAAAAAACAGCAGATACTTTCGAGTTAGTCTCGAAGTAATCTGCTGCTTTTTTATAGCTCTTTAACATTAAAGGTATCACCGTCCTCAATCGTACCTGATTCATATCCTTTTTTAAACCATCTCATACGTTGCTCTGATGTACCATGTGTAAAGCTTTCTGGTACAACATACCCTTGAGATTTCTTTTGGATATTGTCGTCACCAACTGCACTTGCCGCGGTAATGGCTTCTTCAACATCACCTGCTTCAAGATAACCTTGTCCTTGTGCGTACCTTGCAAAAACACCTGCATAGTAATCTGCTTGTAATTCTAACCGGACCAGGTATTGATTGAACTCTTCCTCACTTACTTGGTTACGCATAGACATCACTTCTTTGTTTGTACCTAGTAAGGTTTGAACGTGATGCCCAACTTCATGCGCAATGACATACGCCATAGCGAAATCTCCAGGTGCTTCGAATTTTTGTCGCAATTCATCGTAAAAGCTTAAGTCAATATATAGCTTATAATCTCCTGGGCAATAAAACGGTCCTACTGCTGAACCAGCTGTACCACATGCAGATTCAACTTGGTTTGTGTAAAGAACCATAACAGGTTTTTGATATTTTTTGCCTTGTTCTTCAAAAAGGTCTGTCCAAACAGTTTCTGTGTCAGCGAGTACGACTGAAACGAAATCGGCCAATTCTTTTTCTTGTTCCGTTTCTTCATACGTGCCATTATCTGTTGTGGATGTATCGGTCATATTATTCAATATGTCTCCAGGACCACCACCACCGATGAGGGTCATGATGATAACGATAACGAGGCCAATTCCGCCTCCAGCAATTCCAACACCACCAATCCCTCTTCCTCGACGATCTTCAACATTTGCGCTTTGTCCTCGACCTCTCCACTTCATCAAAATTCCTCCGTTATTTGAATTTTATAAATGCATAAATATTACTGTCTATATTCCCTAGAAACAAAAAATTCAATCCTTTGATGAATGAAAAAGAGTTAATTATTTTATGGAAGTTATGTCTGTTAATGTAAATAAAAAAACTGTAGACACCCTCCAACAGAGTTTGCCTACAGTATTCATCAAGATTCAAATGATTGTGTATGAAAATAAGATTATTTACGTACTAATAATGTGACACTTTCAATCTGAGCTGTTTGAGGGAACATATCAACTGGTTGAATGTATTCTATATCGTATACTTTGCGTAATTGACTTAAATCTTTCGCTAAAGTAGATGGGTTACAAGATGTGTAAACAAATCGTTTCGGTCTCACATTTATAATCATTTGCAATAAGCTATCAGCAAGGCCTGTGCGTGGAGGATCGACTGTTAAAACATCCGGTACAAAACCTTCTGTACTCCATTTCGCCAGCCATTCTTCCGCTGTACCTGTTTCATAAGTTGCGTGAGAAAAGCCGTGTTTTTCTGCATTTTTCTTAGCGTCATAAATGCTATCTCCAATGACATCCATTCCACGAACTTCTTTTGCTTGATCAGCTAACCACAATCCAATTGTACCCACTCCACAATAAGCATCAACAACCGTTTCGTTACCTGTTAAGGCTGCAGCGGACTTGATTTCATTATACAATCGTACGGTTTGAGAAGGGTTTAGTTGGAAGAAAGCACGGGCTGATAAATCAAATGACAGTTCACCCAACTTTTCATGCAATGTTTTTTTACCATGAAGAACGATTGTACGATCGCCAAATATTAGTGACGTTTGTTTTGGATTGACGTTTTGGACGATTGACACAATTGCCGGGTCAATTTCAGCTAATTTATCAATTATTAACTGACGTTTTGGCATTTCAGCTCGAGTCGTTACAAGAACTAATTGAATTTCGCCAGTTCTTATACCAGTGCGAACAACAATTGTTCGAACAAGTCCATTCGGTGTTTTCCCGTCATAAATAGGGATTTGTAGCATTTCTAGAATTCGTTTGACTTCATTCGTTACGCGAGTGGTATCAGGATGCTGAACAATACACTCGTCAATATTTAGTAATTCATGTGTACCTTCTGAGAAAAGACCGGCGTGCACTTTATTTCCATCTTTACGAACTTGGAATTGACTTTTGTTTCGATACTGCCATGGGTTATCCATGCCAATCGTTTCTCGAACGTCAATGTTTGGCGCTAAATCTCTTACGTATCGCTCTAGAGACTGAACGACCATATCACGTTTTTCTACAAGTTGTTGTGCATATGTCATATGTTGTAACTGACACCCACCACAAGCTTCATAAATCGGGCAGGGAGCTTGTTGACGATGGGGAGAAGATTTACGGATTTTAAGGATTTTTGCTTCGGCAAAAGTAGGTTTTACTAATTCTACTTGCGCAGTTACTTCTTCTCCGGGAAGTGCACCTTTTACGAAGACTACATTTCGTTTAAAGTATCCAATTCCTTCGCCGTTAATGCCAAGCCTTTTAATCGTCAAAGGAAATTTTTGACCTACTTCAATAAGAGTTTGTTGAGACAAATTCATTCACGTCCTTTACTACTGGTGTCTACAGTATATAGGACACAGGAGTTAATGGAAAGACAAGGGGGAATCATCATTCTTATTTACAAGCGATTCTAATGACTCAAATGTGTACCCTTTCTTTTTTGCATCTCGAATAAAATCCGGGAGTGCATCGGCATTATCTGGTGAAACCGTATGCATCAAGATAATCGCACCAGGATGGATTTGATTCATTAAATGGTTATAAGCATAAGCTTTTCCTTGGGGACGGTCTGCGTACCAATCGACAAAAGCAACTGACCAAAACATATGTCTGTATCCCAGTTCGTTCCCGTAAGCGAGTAATTTTTCACTAAATACACCTTCTGGTGGGCGAGCGAAACGAGTTCTCTTAATTCCGGTTTCTTCTTTTAATAGCTGATCAAATTTATGCCATTCCTCTTTCATGCGTTCTTCTGATAAATTTGCCATATTCGGATGATCATAAGAATGATTCCCGATTTCATGACCTTCGTCAATCATACGCTTGACTAAATCTTTAGCACTTTTAACATAATGACCTGTTAAAAAGAAAGTAGCAGGTACTTTTTCTTTCTTTAATGCATCTAATATTGGCACGGTGTGTCCATTCTCGTATCCATTATCAAAAGTTAAATACATAACTTTGTCTGTGTCATTTCCTTTATAAAAAGCACCATGTTTTTTTAATAGCTGGTCAAATGCACTTCCTGCTTGTGCTTGTTGCTCTTGTGAACCCTTTTTGAAGCCCCAATTAAGTGATTCGGCTTCAGCTTGGAATGGATTAACAATTATTCCGATTAGTAAAATGGAACATGCGGCGACGATTCCTAAAATATGATTTTTCCACATAAAAACGCAACCTTTCTTTTTAGATAGGTTGCGTTTTCTATATCGAATTATGCGTAAATGTTTTGTAATGCTTGTTTTAAATGAGAGTATTTAAACGAAAAGCCGTTGGTTAATAATTTATCAGGCATAACACGTTGACCTTCTAAAACTAGTTGACTCTTATCTCCAAGTGCCAGTTTTAATGCAAATGCAGGAACAGGAATCCAATGTGGTCGATGTAATACTTCGCCTAATATTTGTCCGAATTCATTCATTTGTTTTGGATCTGGAGCGGTCACATTAAACGGTCCTTTAATCGATTCATTCTCAATTGCATATAGAAGTGCTGCTGCTACATCTGAAACATGTACCCATGAGACCCATTGTTTACCTGAGCCTACTTGTCCGCCAACACCCATTTTATAGGGCAAAGCCATAAGTGGAAGTGCGCCTTCTTCTTTACCTAAAATAATCCCAAATCGGCCATATGCAACTCTAGTGCCGTGCTGTTTCACTTCATCTGCTTTTTTCTCCCAGTCTTCAACTGTTTTTGCAAGAAAGTCAGAACCTCGAGCTTCGGATTGTTCTGCATATAATGCATGTTCAGAAGGTGGGTAAATACCTATTGCACTTGCGTTAACTAGAACAGACGGTTTCTTTTCTACGTAGTTGATAATGCGAAGCACTTCATCCGTTGCTTTCATTCGACTATCGTAAATTTTTTCTTTTTGTTCTTGTGTCCATCGGCCTTCATTAATCGACGCGCCAGCTAGGTTAACCCAAGCATCAATATCTTGCAAATGATTTTCAGGCTGAGAGTCATCAGTTAACCATTGGACCATTTTTACTGACCCTTTTGAAGGGCGATCAGATCGAGTAAGAATAAAAACTTCATGACCTTTCTTCACTAGAAGGGAAGATAATTCATTGCCTACGAATCCACTTCCACCTGTAATGGCGATTTTCATTAAAACTCCTCCTCTACTAAACATGTTAAGTCTATATTACCCTTTCTTGACGAAGTGTACTCAAATGAATGTGCCACTAAATATGTGTATACTAGATAAGAACAGATTATGGGGTGAAATCATTGCCAATAATATCAAAAATCACACGTCAAAAAAACAATCCTGAACGGTACAATATTTTTATAGATGAAGTTTATGCATTTGCAGTGGATGAATCACTTATCGTGAAATACCAATTATCTAAGGGGAAAGATGTAGAAGATTGGGAGCGCGATGAAATTGTTTTTGATGATGAAGTTCGAAAAGCATTTAATAAGTCATTGCACTATTTAGGCTTTCGCATGCGAAGTGAGTATGAAGTGAAAAAAAAATTACTTGATGCAGAATACGGGGAAGCAGTTGTATTAGAAGTAATCCAAAAATTGCATTCTCTTGGATTTTTAAATGATGAATCGTTTTCAAAGGCTTTATTAGAAACTCAAAAGAAAACGGGAAAAAAAGGTCCACGTGCAATTCAACAGGAATTAAAGAAAAAGGGCATCGACAAAAAACTTCAAAAGGAAGTGCTGGATACGTATACAGAAGAAGATCAAACTCAAATTGCACAAGCCTTAGCCGAAAAAATTGCCAATCAACAATCGTCAAAAACACCGCGACAAGTGAAGCAAAAAATTCAAGATACTTTGTTGCGTAAAGGATATTCCTATGACATTATTAGCAAAGCAATTGCTGAAATTGAATTTGAAACTGAACAAGAAGAATGGGAAGAGATGATCGCCAAACAAGGTGATAAAATTTGGACCAAAGTTTCCTCTAAATTCACAGGATACGATCGTAAAAATAGAGTAAAACAAGCTTTGTATCAAAAGGGTTTTCCTTCTGACCAAATTGATATGTTTATTGAAAAAAAGGAGTTCGAAGAAGATGGAGACTGAAAAAAAATATAGTTACATGTCGGAGAATGAACTTCGACAAACGATTGCTAATTTGTTAGAAAAAGCAAGGAAAGCTAGTCAACTTGGACATGTTAATGAATTTGCAGTTTATGAAAGAAAAGCCATCATGGCACAAGCATATTTAGTAGATCCAAATGATATTAAGCCGGGTGAAATGTATCGAATTGAAGGAGATCCAGGTGTATTCTTTCAAGTGGATTACCTAAAAGGTCGTTTCGCATGGGGTTATCGTTTAGGCGGAGAAAAACATACAGAAGCGTTACCTATATCAATGTTGAAACCTTTGAAGGAGGGCAAATAACATGCAAGATAAAATCGATCAGCTTGTGGAAGAACTAGCTAAAAAAAACGAGAACTTATCAACAGGACGTGCACGAGTCTGGATTGAGTTATTATGGTCAGACTTTGAGTCATCTTATGCTAAAGCCGGATATGATTATAAGGGCGCTGAAGTGACTGAAAAAGTAATTCGTCAATGGATTACGAGTTATGGCGATCGTATTCATGAGTTTGCAGGGAATAATCCCAAATATGCTCATTTATTAAAAATGGATGATGATTTAATTCAATAGCAGTGAAATTACGACAATGACTATAATCCATAAACAATTATTTAATATAACCATAAATGGACACGACCATTATTGTGTCGTGTCCTTTGGACTGTACTAAAGGTGTTGATTTCCATTTGTGCGAACGCTTTCCCCGGGCACACATACTTTCTTAAACAATCATATTTAAAATTACTAATTTAGAATTTCAAAACGTGCAATAAATTCAAAGTTAAATTTTTACGTTAACTAACATTCTATCGTCAACAGTCTTAAGGACACGACCAATATATTGCGTCGTGTCCCTTTATTTTTAATCAGTTTGGCATAAAGTCTAACTTTTTATGAAGTTTGTCTTCACTGAAAATCCACCCTGTATATGAGTTGATAATTTCTAGCTCTTCATTTAAATGAGCAACCGCAACAAATGGGTAGTAGTCATTGCTTCGATAACGTAAGTCAATTAGTCGAACCTCTGTAACATGGTCGTGTTCGGTAATTTCCCAACGATAGATTGGTGAAAATGATGTGAATGCTTGTAAGTTTTTATCTTCTAACGCAGCTTTGACGAGTGGAGAGTCCGGAATTTCGATTCGGTCAAAGCGATCATAGATATTAATAGAACGCCCATAAGCTCGTCCTACATAATGGTGAGTTTTAGAAATTGCAGCAATTCTCCATTGGAAGAACTTAATCGTTGGTGCGATGATGATTTCTTCAGCACTAGGAATAGTATTCTTGACGGCATTTCTTACAGCTGCTTGTACTGCAAACCTTATTAAATAGTATACAAAAATAATGGAGTACATTAAGAGCATGGTGTAAACCGGATTAGATCCGAACGCCCAAAATAGCAAGCCCACGACATGCAAGGCGAATATGATTGGGTCAAATGTATTGATGACCCCTAATGCAACCCACTTATTTGAAAATGGTCGTAATGCTTGGGTTCCATAGGAATTGAAGATATCAACAAAAACATGTAAAAAGACTGCCAAGAATGTCCATAGCCATAAATGTAAGAAGTCCGCCCCGGGAACAAAATAATGTATGGTTCCAGCTATCGCAACAGGCCATATTAAGACCGCAGGAATTGAGTGAGTGATGCCGCGATGATGTCTAATATAAACTGCATTATTTCTTAATTTGAGAACCGTATCAACGTCAGGTGCTTGGGAACCAATAATGGTACCGGCTATTACAGCAGTTGCTGTCACCGAATGATTTGCTACCACTGGGTCAATCATTGCTAGTCCACCCAATGCGATCCCCATGACAATATGTGTGCCAGTATCCATCTTTATCAACTCCTTATGTAAGATAAAAAATTCGGGATTTAAGTAGTAGAGTTTTCATTGTGTAAAAGAATTAATCAAACGTCTTTCTGGTGATATTCTCTAAACAGTGTTGAGATAAATAATGTTTCTGAACAGTATCAGAGAATCAATTTCATATGTGTAACTTGTTTAAGTACCCGCAATTATTAGACTTAATTTAAGATTTTGTTCAGTGGAGCGCAAGGCG
>JBFIXW010000033.1:0-19392 GCA_041605715.1 Paenisporosarcina sp. | reverse complement strand
TAGAATTGAAAGAGCAAGGTCACGGATACCGAGTAAAGGGTGAAACTTAGCTTTTATGGGTTGTGATAATTGAGTGACTCATCTTGAATAATTAAGTCATTTATAATCCCTTTTAAAAAACATAACGTGCACAAAAGGTAGGCACAATATATGTTTTCTAATGAACGTTGAGGTCTGTTTTCGCATATAAATAATGTGATGGATACAGAGGAGGGACAAAATGTTACTATCTGAATTAGCCATTAAAGAATTAATCCAAATTGAAGATGGTAAAAGGGTTGGATTATTGGCAGACACCGAATTAATCTTTGAAGCAACTAGTGGTAAAATTATTGGGTTTTTAGTATTAAAAGATCAATCAAATCGACCTTTTAAATCAAAAACGGTCTCCAAAAATACGTATATTGCGTGGGAAGATATTGTGTTGATAGGTGAACATCGTATTTTATTTACGAAAATGTCTTACCTGGATTCGGATTATCATTCATGAATACGTCTAAATGGTGCGTAATTGGAACTGATCCACGTATGGCAAAACTGGCATTCGAACTGGAGACAAATGGGGAACACGTATTATATGTAAAAACAAAAGCTTGGGGTTACCAACTTGAACGTTCCATATCAGAATTTCAACCAGATTACATTGTATTCCCGATACAACCGCTTGAATTAGCAGTACCGAATATTGATCGAGATATATTTAAACATACCCCAACTTGTTTTGTTGGGAGACTAACATTTGATTGGGCTCAGTTATTAAATGACATGAATTGTCCCGTTAAAAAGTATCTAGAAAACGAAGAATTTATTTGGTTAAATGCAAAATTAACAGCAGAAGGTTTCATTGCTGCTTTTTATTTGCATGAAAAGCAAACAATAGCAGGAAAAAAATTTGTTATTTCAGGATTCGGTAGAGTATCAAAGTTATTAGCTGCTCAACTAAAGAAAATGGATGCTTTTCCACTCATTGTCGTAAGGTCCTTGGAGCAACTGGCTGAAGCAAAGGCAATGGGCTATGAAGCGGAAATTCTCAGACCAGCTATGGCTTGTGACGATGTATTTTTTATTAATACAATCCCGGCTGAATGGTTAACGGATGATTATGTTCACAAGATTTCAAAAGCGAAAACATTTTATGATATTGCGTCGGCGCCAGGGTGCTTAAATTGTAAGGAACCCTTGTCCGTACCATACCATTTATATACTTCGCTTCCTGGTCAATTCATCGAAAATGATGCTGCCTCTTTACTGTCTAGTTGTATTCAGAGGTTGTCTAAACAATCAGAAGGAGGATGTATGTGTTAACAAATAAAAGAATCGGCTTTGGTATTACAGCCTCACATTGTACGTATGAAGAAGTGGTTCCGAAAATTACTGCTTTACGTGAACTTGGAGCTATCGTTGTACCTATCGTTACGCATTCAGTATTGGCCGCAGCCACTAGATTTGGAACTGGAGACGAATGGGTAAAAAAAATTGAAGAGGCGGCAGGGGCAAAAGTGATTTCGACAATTGCCGATGCAGAGCCTTTAGGTCCCAAAGCTCCATTAGATTGTATGGTGATTGCACCTATGACAGGAAATTCACTCAGTCGCTTTGCAAATGCAGCTACTGATTCCCCCGTTTTAATGGCCGCCAAAGCAACCATGAGAAATGGGAGCCCCGTAGTTATTGGCATTTCAACGAATGATGCTCTCGGATTAAACGGTGTAAATTTAATGAAACTTTTAAACTCGAAACATATTTATTTCATCCCCTTCGGACAAGACGATCCCTATAAAAAACCCAACTCCTTAATATCCGATTTCACAAAAATAGCACCAACCATTGAAGCCGCTATTAACCACCAACAACTCCAACCTATACTCATCCAACATGAATAAATCAATTAATTTTCATGCACATTAGTGAAAATTTATGATACAATACCTCCATTATGCTCGTGTTTTATTATGAAGGAGAGATTGGAATGTTAAAACGTTATTCGGTAGCCATCGTAGGAGCAACAGGTGCGGTAGGCGAAAAAATGAAAGAACAATTAGAAAAAAGAAATTTTCCTATTAAACACATAAAATTTTTAGCTTCTAAACGTTCAGTTGGAAAAACAATAAATTTTCAAAACCAAACTTACACAATTGAAGAAGCCACTCCTGAAGCATTTGAAGGAGTAGATATTGCGCTCTTCAGCGCAGGTGGATCAGTTTCAAAAGTATTAGCACCTGAAGCTGCCAAAAGAGGTGCAGTAGTCATAGATAATACAAGTGCGTTTCGTATGGATATAGATGTTCCTTTAGTAGTTCCTGAAGTTAATCCTCAAGATTTACATGCTCATAAAGGAATAATTGCGAATCCCAACTGCTCAACAATACAAATGGTTGTGGCACTTGAACCAATTCGTCAAGCTTATGGTTTAAATCAAGTTGTTGTTTCAACTTATCAAGCTGTTTCAGGTGCTGGGACACATGCTATTAAAGAATTAGAACAACAAAGCCAAACATTTGGTGAAACGAAAGATAAGCAAGCAACTATTCTTCCAGTAAAGAGTGCTGAAAAACACTATCCGATCGCGTTTAATGTCATTCCACAAATAGATGTCTTTGACGATAATGGCTACACATTTGAAGAAATGAAAATGATTAATGAAACGAAAAAAATTCTTCATATGCCAGATTTAGCAGTCTCAGCGACTTGTGTAAGATTGCCTGTAGTATCAGGTCACTCTGAATCCGTATTTATACAAATTGATAAAGATGATGTAACTGTTGATGATCTTAAAAAGCTTTTAGCAGATTCGAAAGGGATCCAATTACAAGATAATCCAGCACAACAAGAGTATCCAATGCCTTTATTTGCTGAAGGAGAGGATCCAGTGTTTGTTGGAAGAATTCGTAAAGACCTATCGAATAACAAAGGTTTTCATCTATGGATTGTCGCTGATAATTTATTAAAAGGTGCTGCACTAAATTCAATTCAAATAGCTGAAGCAATGATTGAAGAGGGAATTTTGTAAGGGGGAATTTACATGCAAATCGGTCGCGTATCAACTGCTATGATTACACCATTTCTTCCGGATGGATCGATTCATTTTGAAATGGTAGCAAAACTAATTGAACATTTAATCGCAACAGGAACTGACTCTCTTGTTGTATGTGGTACGACAGGTGAATCACCAACATTAACTAGCCAAGAAAAAGCTGATCTAATTCGGTTTACGGTGGAGACTGTAAATAAGCGAATCCCAGTAATTGCGGGAACTGGTAGCAACAGCACGCAAGCTTCCATGGAATTAACTAAGATGGCAGATGAAGCGGGTGTTGATGGTATCATGTTAGTCACACCTTATTACAATAAACCCGATCAACGAGGGATGTATGAGCATTTTAAAACAATCGCAGGCGTGACGAAACTGCCAGTATTACTTTATAATATCCCAGGTCGATCAGTCGTTAATATGTTACCTGAGACTGTAGAAATGCTAAGTCGAATTCCTAACATACATGCCATCAAAGAAGCTGGTGGCAACTTAGAGCAAATGTCAGATATTATTGCGAGTACCGGAGACGATTTTGACGTCTATAGCGGAGATGATGGGTTAACGCTACCTCTATTATCAATAGGTGGTGCAGGAGTCATATCAGTTGCTTCTCATGTTGTTGGTGAAGATATGCAAAGACTCACTCGTGCATTTAATGAAGGACGTCATCAAGACGCGGCTACTATTCATCATGCACTGCTGCCATTGATTCGAGCATTATTTGAAAAGCCTAATCCAGTCCCAGTAAAATATGCGTTAGGAAAATTAGGTTTAGATGTGGGATCTGTGCGATTACCACTCGTCGATATGACCGACGAAGAGAAAAAAACATTCGATCAAGCATGGGATTTATATGAACAAAAGAGAAGTAATTTTAAGTAATAAGTAAGGTCAGTCATGTACTGACCTTTTTTTGTTTGTACTGTTGTCATGTCTACCGTATAATGAAGTACAGTGGAAGTTGTTCGGGTAAATTTTTAGGAGGAAAGCACGTGACTAAAATTAAAAATGAAACAATTCGCATCATCCCGCTCGGTGGAGTTGGAGAGATCGGAAAAGCAATGTACGTTGTCGAAATCGACGAAGAAATATTTGTAGTAGACAGTGGACTCATGTTCCCTGAAGATGAAATGCTTGGAATTGATATTGTTATTCCAGACGTTACATACTTAGAAGAAAACAAAGACCGTATTAAAGGGATTTTCTTGACGCATGGTCATGAAGATGCAATTGGCTCGATTTCTTATTTATTAAATAAAGTTCAAGCACCTATATATGGGTCACGTTTAACAATTGCTTTAGCAAAGGAACATTTAAAAGAGATGCCAGCACCACACCCAGTTAAGTTTTTTGAAGTAACAAATCGTAGTCGAATGAACTTTAAAACCACATATGTAACGTTTTTCCATACAACACATAGCATTCCTGATTCTTTAGGAATCGCATTCCACACATCTGAAGGAGCAATCGTTCATACTGGTGAATTTAAATTTGATCAATCCGCTCAAGGAAGCTATCGACCGGATATTGCTAAAATGGCTGGTTTAGGTGAAGAAGGCGTATTCATTTTAATGTCGGATTCAACTGAAGCTGAAAGACCTGGATATACAACGTCTGAATCTGTCGTTGAAGGACATCTTTCTGAAGCATTCTACGGAGCAAAAGGAAGAATATTAGTCTCTTTATATTCTTCAAACTTTATCAGAATACAACAAGTCTTTAATAAATCGTTGGAAGTGAAACGAAAAGTAGCTGTAGTAGGGAAAACGTTAGAAAACGTTTTCGAGGTTGGGTTGAAACTTGGCTACCTAACAGTTGACGAAGATACACTTATTTCAATTAAAGATATCGATAAGTATGCAGACGATGAAGTGATTATTATCGTTTCTGGTACACAAGGTGAACCACTTGAAGCACTTGAAAAAATGGTTCGTAAACATCACAAAGATGTGAAAATCAAAGATACGGATACCGTTTTAATTACCTTTACACCATCTCCAGGAATGGAAGTGGCTATGTATAAAACGATGAATCATTTAGCTAAAGCAGGTGCGAAAGTTTTAACTGCTGATAAAAAAGTTCACGTTTCTGGTCACGGTAGTCAAGAAGACTTGAAAATGATGTTAAACTTGATGAAGCCTCAATTCTTTATTCCAATTCAAGGTGAATATCGTATGTTAATGGCTCATTCTAAGTTAGCGCAATCAACTGGTTTAACAAAAGCTCAAATTTTTATTGCTGATAAAGGCGATATTGTTGAATACAAGAGCGGTAAGATGAGAATGAGTGGACGAGTTCAAGCGGGCAACGTATTAATCGACGGGATTGGTGTAGGTGACGTAGGCAATATCGTTCTAAGAGATCGTAAACTTCTTTCTCAGGATGGTATTTTTATTGTTGTCGTTACATTAAACCGAGCACAAAAGAAAATCGCATCAGGTCCTGAGATTTTATCACGAGGATTTGTATATGTTCGTGAATCAGAAAAACTGATGGACGAGTCTACAGAGCTTGTTAAAAAAATAGTTGAAAAATATGTGAATAAAGAGACCTTTGAATGGACAAATATTAAACAAGAAATCCGCGATACGTTAAACTCATATTTATTCCAACAAACAAAACGACGCCCAATGATTATCCCAATTATTATGGAATATTAATGTGTCAATAAGCGAAAGGATTTCCTAGCCATAAGTATCGGCGGGGAATCCTTTTTGTTTGATAATGAAAGAAGGTGAAAATAATGACGAGAAAAAAGAAAAAACCGATTAATAAGAAAAAGGCGGAGCCTATGCATCCGTTAATGTATGAGATTATTGGACTTCTACTAATCGGTTTAGGAATTATAACTTTTTTTGAATATGGATTCATCGGTTTTACGTTATCGTCTATTGCACGATTCCTCTTTGGAAATTGGCATGTGGCCGTTTCATTATTTTTAATCGTGATTGCTTTAATGGTCATGATTCAACGATCATTCCCGAAATTTAATAATCGCATTGTATTAGGGTTTGGAAGTGTGTTAGCCAGTTTAACTATCTTTAGTCATCTTGTATTATTTGAAAATCTATTTCAAGGTGGTGCTTTACTCAGTGACTCGGTTATTAGGGAAACATGGCGTGTATTAATCGATAGCGGAGGCATTACGGAAAGAAATCACTCCCTTGGTGGAGGGATTATTGGTGCTATTATTTTTGCTACGTTCCATGTGCTATTTGATTCGAGTGGCGCGACAATAGCTGCTTGGTTATTGCTATTGATTGGTTTTGTTTTATTGTCAGGAAAAGCGTTAGTTCCAATTATTGCGAGTGAAATTCCTGAGTGGAAGAAAAAGTGGGAAGCTTACCGTAAAAACAAAAAAGCAAATGCAAAACCAAAACCGGTTGTTTCCAGAAGAAAAGAGAAAAGATTACAGTCAGAAACTCAAGTTCAAATTGATCAGCGTCCAGAAGCCGCAACTGTTGTAGAAATTGAAGAACCGCATGTTTCCCCCATTATTTCAGCATTTACGGAAAGAGCTGAAAAAAGAGTAGAAGTTGAACCCGTACCTGTTGAAGCTGATGGTGAAACGGAGAAGGTTTTCGAAACTGTTTCTGATCCAGTTCAAGAGAATGAAGACTATACATTGCCACCAATATCACTATTAAATGCACCTCCACATAGTGATCAAAGTGGAGAATATTCATTGATTCAAGCAAATGCGAAAAAGTTAGAACAGACCTTCCATAGCTTTGGGGTTAAAGCACGAGTAACGCAAGTTCATCTTGGACCTGCTGTTACGAAATATGAGGTTTTACCAGACACAGGTGTAAAAGTTAGTAAAATTGTTAGTCTAAGTGACGATCTAGCATTAGCTCTTGCGGCTAGGGATATTCGTATTGAAGCACCGATTCCAGGGAAATCTGCGATTGGAATTGAAGTGCCTAACCAAGAAGTTGCGATTGTAAGTTTACGTGAAGTACTTGAAGCAAAAGAAAATAGTAAACCAGACTCAAAATTATTAATCGGTTTGGGTCGAGATATAACTGGACAAGCCGTACTTGCTGAATTAAATAAAATGCCCCATTTACTTGTGGCAGGTTCCACAGGAAGCGGGAAAAGTGTATGTATTAATGGCATCATCGTTAGTATTATCATGCGTGCTAAACCACATGAAGTGAAAATGATGATGATTGATCCGAAAATGGTGGAATTGAATGTATACAATGGCATACCACATTTACTAGCTCCAGTTGTAACAGATCCTAGGAAAGCATCACAAGCATTAAAAAAAGTCGTTTCTGAAATGGAACGAAGATATGATTTGTTTTCTCATACAGGAACTCGAAATATCGAAGGCTACAATGACCATATACGTAAATGGAATGAAGAGAATGATGAAAAACATCCGAAGCTTCCTTACATTGTGGTTATTGTGGACGAGCTTGCCGACTTAATGATGGTTGCTTCTAATGATGTGGAAGACTCGATTACAAGGTTGGCACAAATGGCACGTGCGGCAGGAATTCATTTAATTATTGCGACTCAACGACCAAGTGTGGATGTGATAACAGGTGTTATTAAAGCAAATATTCCATCGCGAATTGCTTTTGCCGTATCTTCGTCTATCGATTCAAGAACGATTTTAGATATGGGTGGTGCTGAAAAGTTACTAGGTCGTGGCGATATGCTCTTCTTAGCAGCAGGTGCTTCAAAGCCAGTTCGAGTTCAAGGGGCTTTCCTTTCTGATCAAGAAGTAGAGACAGTTGTCGATTCTGTTATAGCTCAGCAAAAAGCGCAGTATCAAGAAGAAATGATTCCGTCGGAAATAGAAGAAGTTGCGATAGAAGAACAAACGGACGATTTATATGACGAAGCCGTTCAATTAGTGACGGACATGCAAACAGCTTCGGTGTCATTATTACAACGAAGATTCAGAGTAGGATATTCAAGAGCAGCACGTATCATCGACCAAATGGAATTACGAGGTGTTGTTGGACCTTATGAAGGAAGTAAACCAAGACAAGTTCTCGTATCAAAACAAAATGATGACTATTGATATAGAAAAATATGTCATTCATATTACAAATAAATCATTAATTTTACGGATCTTTTCATAATTCGCAATAAATCTATTTATTTACACAAATAAAAGTGGTATAGTATGTCTGATTAGTAGGAACGTTTTACATCAGATGTCTGATCTCTACTGTTGGTGGTGGTTCGTATGACAATTAAATCAGATAGTCGACATTTGTATCTCCAAGTGATCGATCGTCTAAAAGACGATATTGCAAAAGGTGTGTTCGTAGAGAAGGAGAAATTACCTTCAGAATTCGAGCTAGCCAAATTTCTTGGAGTCAGTCGTGCTACGCTTCGCGAAGCACTTAGACTGTTGGAAGAAGAAAACGTCATCGTAAGACGACATGGTGTAGGGACCTTTGTAAACCCTCGACCTGTATTTACTTCAGGGATTGAGCAGTTAACAAGTGTCTCTTCTATGATTCGTAAAGCGGGAATGGAACCGGGAACTATTTATTTAAGTTCATCGGAAGCACTTCCGTCTGAAGAAGATGTAAAACGCTTTCATTGCGAAAACGATGAATCTGTCATTACTATTGAACGTGTAAGAACAGCTAACGGTGAACCGGTTGTTTACTGTGTGGACAAAGTGCCAACTAAATATTTGCCGTATGATTTTTTAAGTCGGCAAGAGGGATCTATATTTACAGCCATTGAGGAATCCGGAGAAATTCGAATCTCACATGCCATTGCATTTATTGACCCGACTGGTTATCATGAGGAAGCTTCACCAATTTTGGAATGCGAACCTGAAACAGCGTTACTTGTTCTGAAACAATTACATTATGATGACAATGATCAAGTTGTGTTGTATTCAAAAAACTATTTTAGATCTGATAAATTCAGTTTCCATGTAGTGCGTAAAAGGGTGTAAAACAACAAAATTCCTGCTAATAAGAAAACACATTTTGAGGGGGAACTCAAATTGACAAAACGCAAATTCGGTCTAGCTTTATCTATGGTTCTAGCTGCAAGTACAGTATTAGCTGCTTGTGGTAGCGATGATAAAGATGGCGCAACTGGTACAAATGGTGACGCAAAAGAAAACGATTTTTCTGTAGCAATGGTAACTGACGTTGGTGGAGTAGATGACAAATCTTTCAACCAATCAGCTTGGGAAGGTATCCAAAAATTTGGTAAAGATAATGGTCTTACTAAAGGTGATGGTGGATATGATTACCTTCAATCAGCTTCAGATGCTGACTATAACACAAACTTAAACAACTTAGTTCGTCGTGAGTTCGACTTAGTTTTCGGTATTGGTTTCTTAATGGAATCTGCTGTAAACGATATTGCTGAACAACAACCTGAAGGACATTTAGCTATTATTGATGCAGTTGTAGATCAACCAAACGTTGCTTCAGTTTTGTTTAAAGAGCAAGAAGGTTCATACCTTGCTGGTGTTGCTGCAGCATTAATGACAAAATCGAAAAAAATTGGTTTTGTTGGTGGTATGGAAATCCCGGTTATCGAGCGTTTTGAAGCTGGATTCTTAGAAGGTGTTAAAGCTGTAGATCCTTCAATTGAAGTTGACGTTCAATACACAGGTGCTTTTGATAAAGCGGAACTTGGTAAAACAACTGCTAACCGTATGTATTCTTCAGGCGTAGATATTATATTCCACGCTGCAGGTGGTACTGGTAATGGTGTATTCGCTGAAGCGAAAGAATTAAAAACTAAAGATCCTAATGCATATGTTTGGGTTATCGGTGTTGACTCTGACCAATACAAAGAAGGTGCTGTTGGCGAAGACAATGTAACTTTAACTTCAATGTTAAAACGCGTTGACGTAGCAGTTCAAAACCTTTCTAAAATGGCTATGGACGGAGAATTCCCAGGTGGGGAAACAACTGTTTATGGTTTAGCTGAAGAAGGTGTTGGTCTTGCTGATTCTCGTGGAGCAATTCCAGAAGACGTTATGTCTCAAATTGATGACTATGCTAAAAAAATCGCTTCTGGCGAGATTACAGTTCCTGAAACTTTAGAGTAATTCACGAAATGTTTGTACATGATAAAGACCGGTATACCGGTCTTTATCTATGTTTACCTGCTTTTTATAAATTAATAGATGAAAGGGTTTATGTTTTAATAAAGCCTTTCCTGTATTAATTTATTTTTATTTAACAGCGTTTAAGGGAGTGAAGATATTGGAATATGTAATTGAAATGCTAAACATCCGTAAAGAATTCGGAACATTTGTGGCAAATGACAACATTACCCTTCAACTACAAAAAGGTGAGATTCATGCATTGCTTGGTGAAAATGGTGCAGGAAAATCCACTTTGATGAACGTTCTTTTTGGTCTTTATCAACCAGAAGGCGGAGAAATCCGTGTAAATGGTAAAGAAGTTAAAATAACAGATCCTAAAGTTGCGAATAAATACGGTATTGGTATGGTTCATCAACATTTTATGTTAGTTGAAGATTTCACAGTGACAGAAAATATTATTCTTGGTAGTGAACCTACTACTGCTGGGATGATTAGCACGAAATCTGCAGCTAAAAAAGTGCAAGAATTATCAGAGTTATATGGATTAGATGTTGACCCTTATGCAAAGATAGAAGATATTACAGTGGGTATGCAACAACGCGTTGAAATTTTGAAAACGCTTTATCGCGGAGCAGAAATTTTAATCTTTGATGAACCAACAGCCTCATTAACACCTCAAGAAATTACCGAACTTATTCAGATTATGAAACGCCTGATTAATGAAGGGAAATCTATTATCTTAATCACACATAAATTGAAAGAGATTATGGATGTGACTGACCGCGTAACGGTAATTCGTAAAGGAAAAGGGATTGGAACTGTTATTACCGCAGAAACCAATCCAAATGACCTTGCCTCTTTAATGGTGGGGCGTCAAGTTGAGTTTAAAACTGTAAAAGGAATTGCTCATCCGACGGACAATGTATTAGAAGTGAAAGATTTGATCGTAACAGATTACCGAGGCATACAGAAAGTAAAAGGCTTAAATTTAAATGTACGTAAAGGTGAAATTGTGGGGATTGCAGGAATCGATGGCAATGGACAATCAGAACTAATAGAAGCAATCACTGGTTTACGTAAAGTTAATAGTGGTCATGTGTTTATGAATGGAAACGAAATTACGGGTAAACATACACGTAATATAACTGAATCTGGTATTGGACATATTCCACAAGATCGTCATAAGCACGGATTGATTCTTGACTTCCCAATTGGTCACAATATTGCGTTGCAAACGTATTATTCATCACCGATTTCAAAAAATGGCATTATGAATTACGCTACGATTTCGAAAAAAGCCAATGAAATCATTCAAAAATTCGATGTGCGTACACAAGGTGATCATGAACCTGCTCGTGCATTATCTGGTGGTAATCAACAAAAGGCTATTATTGGTCGAGAAATTGATCGTAACCCTGATTTACTAATCGCTGCATTACCAACAAGGGGATTAGATGTAGGGGCTATCGAATTTATTCACCAACAATTAATAGAACAACGTGACAAAGGTAAAGCGGTTCTATTAATTTCATTTGAGCTAGATGAGGTAATGAACGTATCAGATCGAATTGCTGTTATTTATGATGGACAAATAGTTGATACACTGGATCCTCAACAAACGAACGAACAAGAACTTGGTTTATTAATGGCAGGTCAAACAAAGACCAAAGCTAATGGAAATCAAGTGAAAGAGGAGGACAGTAAGCATGTCTAAGCGCTTAGTAAATATACTGGTCCCTTTAATTTCCGTTATTTTAGGTTTGATTGTCGGGGCTTTGGTAATGATTTTTAGTGGGTATGATCCAGTTGCTGGTTATACAGCACTTTGGAATGGAATATTTGGAGACATGTATACGATCGGTGAAACGATTCGCCAAATTACACCGTACATTTTAGCAGGTTTAGCTGTTGCTTTTGCATTTCGTACCGGCCTGTTCAATATTGGTGTTGAAGGACAGCTAATCGTAGGTTGGTTTGCAGCTGCATATGTAGGGATTGCATTTGAGGGAGCTTCTAAATTTGTCCATTTACCTTTAGCATTGATCGCTGCAGCATTAGCTGGTGCTCTATGGGGCTTTATTCCAGGACTTTTAAAAGCGAAATTCAAGGTTCACGAAGTAATTGTAACGATTATGATGAATTATATTGCATTACATACAACGAATGCATTAGTAAAAACAGTTTCAGATGGCGGAGACAACACAGGGAAAATTTTCCCTACTGCTTCTCTTCGTTCGGAATTTCTTGAAAATATGACAGACTTTTCACGTATGCATCTTGGGATTTTCATTGCACTCGCAATGGTTGCTGTCATGTGGTTCATACTTGAAAAAACAACTCGTGGGTTTGAGTTGAAAGCGGTTGGTTTAAATCATCATGCTTCAGATTACGCGGGAATGAATGTAAATAAAAACATCATTCTTGCGATGGTCATTTCTGGTGCATTTGCAGGATTAGGTGGCGCTATGGAAGCATTAGGTACGTTTGAATATGCTTCAGTTAAAGGTGGATTTACAGGTATTGGTTTTGATGGGATTGCCGTTGCCTTACTTGGTGCTAATACACCACTTGGTGTCATTTTTGGAGCAACATTATTTGGTTCATTAAAATACGGGGCATTAAATATGCCTAACGAAGCTGGGATTCCAGTAGAAATTGTTTCGATTGTTATTGCGATTATCATTTTCTTTGTTGCATCTGGTTATGTCATTCGCTTATTTATCGAACGTCTCAGCAAGAATAAGGAGGCGAAGTAATATGAGTTTCTTAGATGGTTTCTTAGATGTATTATATTTCATCGTTCCTGTTGCGATCGCCTATGCTGCACCTCTAATTTTAACTGCAATTGGCGGCGTATTTTCAGAACGTTCGGGTGTAGTTAATATTGGTTTAGAAGGTTTAATGGTAGTTGGAGCATTTATTGGGGTTATTTTCAATCTATCATTTGTTCATATTTTTGGTGATGCAACACCGTGGATGGCTTTATTAGCAGCAATGGTTGTCGCATCGTTATTCTCAATACTACATGCGGTTGCATCTGTATCGTTTAGAGCAGACCAAGTAGTTTCGGGTGTTGCGATTAATTTACTTGCTGTGGCATTGTGTTTATTCTTAGTAAAAAAGATTTACGGCAAAGGTCAAACAGACTTTGTTCAAGAGCGTTTTTTACGTGATGATATTTGGTTGCTTGAAAAAATTCCTTTCCTTGGGCCAATGTTTTTCCAAAATGTATATTGGACATCGGTATTAGCGATTTCGGTTGCGATTATCGCATGGATAATTTTATACTTTACACCATTTGGTCTTCGTCTACGTTCTGTTGGTGAACATCCAATGGCTGCTGATACAATGGGAATCAATGTAACACGTATGCGATATATCGCAGTCATGATTTCTGGTGGATTAGCAGGGATTGGTGGAGCAATTTACTCTCAATCAATTTCTCAAGATTTTGGTCATTCCACAATCAACGGACAAGGATTCATGGCTTTGGCAGCAATGATCTTTGGTAAATGGCATCCACTTGGTGCAATGGGAGCAGCTGTATTCTTTGGGTTTGCTCAAGCATTAAGTATTGTCGGTGGATCAATTCCGATTATTAAAGAAGTACCAAGTGTCTTCTTGTTAATCTTGCCATATGTATTGACGATATTCGCTTTAGCTGGATTTATCGGTAAAGCTAACGCTCCACGGGCTTTAGGAACTCCATATATTAAAGGGAAACGTTAAAATAGACATAAAAGAACTAGGCAATTTGCCTAGTTCTTTTATTTTTGTCGATAAATCCCGTGCGCGCAAAGCGAAAGAAATAGCCGAACACTTTCTTTTTACTCCAATTAAATTTTTTTATCACATTATTAATAAGGTGTAACACTCATTATCCATTATTTACATGGAGTTCAATTGAGTATGTGGATAAATATCGCTCTATTTGCAATCATTTAACAGCTACATGTATAGTGAATGTATTGGTTTGGCATATTAAATAGATAGAGGGGGGATTTCGATGTTTCAATCCATCGAGTTAAAGCAAGGTATTCATTTACATATTCGAAAAACGGATCAATTTAAAACGGTCAATTTTTCATTGAAATTCAAACAAATCTTGAGTGAAAAGTCTGCTGCACAAAGGTCAGTATTAGCGAATGTATTGCTTCATAGCAATAAACAGTATCCGTCCAATCCTGCATTCCGTAGTGCTTTAGATGAATTATACGGAACGTCAATGTATATGGATTCTTCTAAAAAAGGAAATGAACACATCATTACATTTATGGCTGAATCGGTAAATGATCAGTATTTGGCATCAAATGGTGTGTTAAATCAAGTGATTGATTTAATTAAAACCGTCTTATTTAATCCGAATACTGATCATCATGAGTTTAAAGATAATATTGTGAACCGAGAAAAAAGTTCGGTTACTCAGCGAATTGAATCGTTATATGACGATAAAACAAGATACGCACAGCATCGACTCATTGAATTACTACGTCCTAATCATTCTGCATCTATCGGAGCTAATGGAACAATTGAGGAAGTGGAGTCCGTTACCCCTAAATCACTATGGGAAGCATACCAACAGATGCTGCATGAAGATGAATTAGACATTTATGTTGTTGGTGATGTCGATATGTACGAAATGACTGAAAAAATGAAGACTTTATTCCCATTAGAAGGCCGTACTTTGACTAATAAACAAAAAATGGAATTTAATGATGAACTTAATTCCAATTCCTCACACGTAAAAGAAATTCAAAATATGAAACAAGGTAAACTTCATATTGGGTTTGAAACACCCATAACATTTACACATCCTAAATTCCCAATAATGCAAATTACAAATGGCATATTTGGTGGGTACCCACATGCAAAATTATTTATCAATGTTCGTGAAAAAGAAAGCTTGGCTTATTATGTTTCAAGTTCGTTCTCGTCATCCTATGGTTTAGTGTTTGTTATGGCCGGTATCGATGTGAGCAATGAAGAAAAAGCAATTAAATTAATTGATGACCAACTTGAAGCAATGAAAAATGGTGAAATTACACAAATGGAAATCGATCAGACCATTGCTATGCTTAAAAATCAATTAAAAGAAGCTTTAGATTCTGCAAGAGGTCAAATTGAAATATTTGATCAATACAAAGATTTAGGCGAAGCTTTTACCGTTGAAAATTGGTTCTCAAAATGGGATACGGTAGGGAAAGAAGATATTCAAGAAATGGCTAAGACCATTGATAAAAAAATGGTTTACTTCCTATCTGGAAAGGAGGAACTAGCGCATGAAGGAACTTCACTTTAAACAAATAGACGAAAAAATGTACCATGAGCAAATGGACAATGGGTTAGATGTATATATCCTTCCGAAAAAAGGATTTTCTAAAACTTTTGTAACCTTTACAACAAAATATGGCTCGATTGATAATACATTTACACCGATGGGCCAAACTGACGTTGTAAATGTTCCTGATGGAATTGCTCATTTTTTAGAGCACAAGATGTTTGAAAAAGAAGATGGAGACGTTTTCCAAAAGTTTAGTGGATTTGGAGCTTCCGCCAATGCTTTTACCTCCTTTACTCGGACTGCATATTTATTTTCTTCAACAAATCATCTTTATGAAAATACAGAAACATTATTAAATTTTGTTCAAGAGCCTTATTTCACTGCTTCAACAGTTGAAAAAGAAAAAGGAATTATCGGACAAGAAATAACGATGTACGATGACCTTCCAGATTGGCGTTTATATTTTGGGACAATTGATAACATGTACCATAATCACCCAGTGAAAATTGATATTGCTGGAACAATCGAGTCCATCGATAAAATTACAGCGGAACATTTATATACTTGTTATGAAACCTTTTACCATCCATCTAATATGTTGATGTTTGTGGTTGGGGCGGTTAATCCTGAGGAAATGATGGCTTATATTAAAGAGAACCAAAGTAAGAAAGAATTTGTTGAACCTTCGACAATTAATCGTGTTTTTGAAGAAGAGCCAAGTGATGTAGCAGTGAAAGAAAATACATTAGAGATGGATGTTCAAAAACCAAAAGTATATGTGGGTCTTAAAGCGAAAGAAACAACTCTTCAAGGTGAAGAAATGTTGAAACACGAATTGGCTGTCCAATTATCATTGGAATTAGCATTTGGCCGTGCATCTGATTTCTATCATGAAGCTTATGAACAAGGCTGGATTGACGAATCTTATTCCTTTGACTTCACATTAGAAAAAGGATTTGGATTTGCCATTATTGGATCTGATACATCTACTCCAGAAGCGTTAGTAACAGCTATAAAAAAACAATTAACCAAAATGGAAGAGAAGTGGCCTTTCGGTTTATCCGATTTAGATCGAGTACGAAAAAAGAAAATTGGCTTCTTCCTTAGAGCTTTAAATTCAGTTGAGTATATTGCAAATCAATTCACAAGATATGCATTTAATGATATGAACTTGTTCGATGCTGTTCCGGTATTAGAGAAAATGACAGTTAGTGATCTTCAACATGCATTCGCCTCAATTCAAGGTGAAAGTCAACAAACAGTCTTTACCATTCAACCTAAAAAAGATCAGGCGAAAAAATGAAAAAATTCGCTTGTGTCTTTGGGGCATCGGGAGAAATTGGACAGGCCATAAGCGTAGAAATGGCGAAGTCTGGCTGGAGTTTATATTTGCATTTTCATCAAAATATGGAGACTGTCCTGCATTTGCAAGAAAAACTCTCAACAACCTATCAAGACCAAGATTTTTTAATCATTCATGCTGATTTGACTTCTACCGAGGGTACTCAAAATGCAATTGAATCCATTTTTGATGTAGAAGCGATTATTTTTGCGAATGGGCAATCTCTATATAAATTATTAGAAGATACTTCACCAGATGAAATGGATAATTTGTGGAAAACACATGTGCAAAATCCAATGTACATTATCGGTAACTTGGCATCCAAGTTTAGAAATCATCAAGTGTCTTATATCGTGCTCATTGGCTCGATATGGGGAGAAACGGGTGCATCTGGTGAAGTGGTTTATTCAGCCGTTAAAGGTGCACAGCATGCTTTTATAAAAGCATATGCTAAAGAAGCTGGGTCATCTGGTGTTCGAGCAAATATCATTGCTCCTGGTATCATCGACACCCAAATGAATGCCGGCTTAGATGCAGAGGAACGGTCACAAATTCTGAATGAGATTCCTTTGCAAAGGTTAGGTAAAGCAAATGAAGTAGCAAGTATAGTCGAATTCTTAACAAGCGGAAAAGCTGATTACGTGACCGGACAAGTGATTGGCATCAATGGTGGGTGGTACATATAATTGATTCCTTTACACATACTATTTGTGAAAAGGAGGGATTATCATGGCACTGTTAGAAAATTGGCAAAAGTGGACGAATTTCTTAGGCGCGAATGTCGAAACTGCAGAATCGACGGGTATGTCTAAAAAAGCAATTCAAACCACTGCTTTTCAAATTGGTGATTACTTAGCTAAAAATGTTGATCCTAAGAATGAACAAGAGCGAGTATTATCAGATCTGTGGTCTGTTGCAAATGAAGATGAACAACATGCATTAGCCAATATCGTGGTAAAACTTGTAAAACAAAAAAATGTTCATTAAATCAAAAGAAGGACATTGCTCCTTCTTTTCTTTTTTCCTTTTCTTACGTTACAAAATCAGATATGATAGAACTTATAAAGCTTTTAAAGGTCTTAGTTTCATAATTCAAAAATGGTCACTTGTACTTATAATTTTCATGAATTTGTAAACTGCTTATAAACTGTTCTTTTTTAAACAATGGAAACGTTCACATTAGAAAGGTCGTAAAATGATGCGCGAATGGTATTTCGAATATGAGATTCAAATAAATCGTCCTGGATTACTTGGAGATATTGCATCCTTACTTGGTATGCTTAGAGTAAATATTGTAACGATTAATGGTGTAGACCAAGGAAGACGTGGAATGTTGCTTCGTGCTGAAAATGACGAACAATTAGAACGCTTTGAAGCCATTGTTTCGACAATGGAGACCATTCAAGTGACAAAGTTTAGAGAACCTAAGTTAAGAGACATTTTAGCTGTTCGACATGGTCGATATATCCAACGAGATGCTGACGACCGTAAAACTTTTCACTTTGTTCGTGATGAGTTGGGATTACTTGTTGACTTTATGGCCGAGCTCTTTAAACAAGAGGGCCATAAATTGATTGGAATCAGAGGAATGCCACGTGTTGGAAAAACTGAATCTGTCGTTGCGGCAAGTGTTTGTGCAAATAAAAAATGGGTTTTCCTTTCATCTACAATGATTAAACAAACGGTTCGAAATCAGTTAGCCGGAGATGAATTCAGTGATAATAACATTTTCATATTAGACGGCATTGTGACAAGACAATCTTCAGATGAAAGACATTTGCAGTTAGTGAGAGAAATGATGCGTTTGCCATCTATAAAAGTTGTCGAGCATCCTGATATGTTTGTTCAACAATCAGATTTTTCTATTGAAGACTTTGATTACATAATTGAGTTACGGACAGATCCAGAAGAAGAAATAACATACGAAATGATGGAAAAAAATCACATGATGTCGCAGAATGGTGACTTTGGTGGTTTTAACTTTTAACAGGTAGGTGTTTTGATTGAGTGAACTTGGAACTCGTCTTAAAGAGGCTAGAACGGCAAAAGGTTACAGTTTAGAAGACTTACAAGAAATGACGAAAATTCAAAAACGTTATTTGGCCGGTATTGAAGAAGGTAATTATAGTATGATGCCTGGTCCATTTTATGTTCGTGCATTCATCAAACAATATGCAGATGCTGTTGGTTTGAATTCTGATGAATTGCTAGAATCATATAAACAAGAAGTACCGACCTCTTCTAAGGAAGAGGTATACCAAACAATGAACACAGTACCCTCTAGAAGAAGACCAATTTCTCGATCATCTAGTCGAGTTTCAGAAGTTTTCCCAATGATTCTAGTTGCATTGTTTATCATAGGTGCACTGGTTATATTCTGGTTCTTATATCAAAACATGGCGCAAAAAGATGAGCCTATTGAAGAAGAAGTAGGAGAAAATACGGTTATAATTGATAAGAAGGAAGAGCCAGAAACTCCTGTTGAAGAAGAGCCAGAAGAAGAGGAACCGGTTGAAGAAGAACCAGTTGAAGAACCTGAACCCACTCAAACAATTGAGGTTGGAGCTGTAGAAGGAGAAACAACAAAT
Source organism: Paenisporosarcina sp. (assembly GCA_041605715.1). GTDB lineage: Bacteria > Bacillota > Bacilli > Bacillales_A > Planococcaceae > Paenisporosarcina. The sequence continues at coordinate 96 of JBFIXW010000033.1, read as the reverse complement.
TATACGCTATCGGGAACAGATACGTTTGCTGTGAAAATTGTGGCACGTGGCCGAGCATGGGTCGGTATTAAAAATCAATCAGGGGCAGTTTTGCTG
>JBFIXW010000032.1:0-19794 GCA_041605715.1 Paenisporosarcina sp. | reverse complement strand
TCAAATCAAGAAGAACAACGTGTTTCCTTTTTAGAAAGACTTTCAGATGAAGAGCAAGAAAAAGCAAAGGTTCTCGCTTCTCAAATTCCAGCAGGTAATTATGAAGCAGTTTTAACCTATGGTACAAATGCACAAACCGAATTGTCACGTTTTTCTCACCAAATGCTAGATCATGTCCAAAAACAAGATATAGGGCCAGTTGGTGACATTTTAAAAGATTTGATGAATAAGTTAACTCAACTTAATCCTGAAGAATTAACCACTAAAAAGAAGTCTGGAATTAAACGGTTGTTTGGAAAAGTATCTCGCTCCGTTCAAGAGCTAATGACGAAATACCAAAAATTAAGTACTCAAATTGACCGCATTGGTATTCAATTAGAACATTCAAAACGTGGCTTAATCGAAGATGTGCATATGTTAGACAAATTATATGATCAAAACAAAGCCTATTTCCAAGCACTCAATATTTATATTGCCGCTGCGGAGATTAAACGGGATGAAATCGTGAATGAAATTATTCCAGTACTTCGTCAAAAAGCTGAGGCATCCTCTGACCAAATGGCTTATCAAGAAGTGAATGATATGGCGCAATTCTTAGATCGACTTGAGAAGAGATTATATGATTTGCAATTATCGCGACAAATTACCATTCAAAGTGCCCCACAGATTCGAATGATTCAACAAACAAATCAAACTTTAGCCGAAAAAATCCAGTCTTCCATAATGACATCTATCCCACTATGGAAGAATCAGATTGCAATTGCGTTAACGTTAAATCGTCAGTTAAAAGCGGTTGAAGCTCAAAAACAAGTAACGAAAACAACCAATGATTTACTACTGAAAAACTCAGAAATGTTAAAAATGAATAGTATAGAAACTGCCAAAGAAAACGAGCGTGGCAGCGTTGAGATTGAAACATTAAAACAAACGCAAGAAAATCTATTGCAAACGATTGAAGAAACTCTCCGCATTCAAGCTGACGGTCGAGTGAAACGAAAAGCTGCTGAAAAAGAAATAGCTAGGATGGAAGATGAATTAAAACAACGTTTACTAATAGTTCATAACGAAAAAGAAAACCGTCCTCAAACTTGAGGTCGGTTTTTACTTTAACATAAGCATAAAACGAGAGTTATTCTATCTTTTTACATAACTGTATTTTTAAAAAGGTCATATCGTTCATATAATACCCATGTCAAACATTGAATATTAACAAGTGTTGTTGTTGGAATTAGTCAACTTTAACAGATCGTTATATAAAAAACCAAACTCTATAATATATATTTTGATGCGACTTGAGTTGATTTAAATGCAGGTGGCGACTCCAGCGGAAAAAGCGAGAACTGAAGACTCTGGACTGAGCATCGCGAGGAAAGCGTCTGTTGAAATGGAAATCAACATATTGCCTTGAATTCTTTCTGATTCGACGTCAAAATCAAGGTCGGTTAATTCTTCTTAAATTAACTAAATCACTTAACAATTAAATATAACATCCTTCTAAGTAAACGAAGCGTTTGTGATGTAAACTCATCTACATTTTTAGCAACTGCAGTATTTGTTCCAAACATCATTCGAAATACATGTAATTGCTCTTCCACAGGTTCTTCTGAACTTAAAAATAAATGAAGAAAATGTATCCCCTTTTTCTCAACTTCAATGACAGCTTGAGCTGTATCAATAATGCCATTTTCAGCATAACCAAATGCGGAAGGTTCTCCATCGGAAAATAATAGAATGAACTTATGTTTTTCAGATCGATTATGCAACCTTTCAGACATCCATCGAATGGCTAATCCATCACGATTATCTTCTTGTGCTTCTAAGGAATAGATAGCTCCTGCATTGTCTATAGTCCCATCTTCTACCTGGTGGCAATAAACAAACGAATTTGGCTGTTCTTTTTCTGATGCTTCATAGGCATCTTCATTATAAGAAACAATATCATGACGAATCCCTAAATTTCTAAGTACATCATGAAATAAGAGTACAGCTTTTTTGGTTTCGTCCATTTTATCCATCATTGACGCTGAACTATCAACTAATAGCCCAAAAACAGCATCTAATGGAATTGCCGGTTTTTGCTTTTTATAAAATGGTTTTGGACGATCATCAATTATTAATGAAGTTAATTTTGTAGTTAATCTTCCCATCGATAAATTCGTTCTTTTGTTTGTTTGCTTTTGCTCAATCCGCTTTCGAATTTCTTTGATAAAAGATTTCACATATGGTTTTTGTTGGATCCTGACTTCTTCAATTTTCTCTTTTGGAGATAAATGAGTGTTTAGTGACATTCTCTTCTCAACATATGTGACATTCATATGTTCATTACCAAAACGTTCTCCAGACTGTTTTATATAATCAGATTTCTTATTAGATGTTCCTTTTGCTTGTTGCTTTTCATTCTTATTTGAAACCGAAGATCCACCTGCCTCACTTTCGATTTCGTTCGTTTCATTGCCTTCTTCAAACCGACCATCATTCACCTTGCCTTTATTTCCGGCATTGAGGTCGAATTCAAGGTGATTTCCTTTTTCCTTCTCATTTTCTCGATGCCAGGAATTAAATATTTCTTCGATTGAATCCGATTTAGAATCTTCCTTAGAATCTTCTTGATTGACGCTATTTTTTGTTTTTTCTGCGTAGTTATTGTCCAATAAATTCTCATGTATCGACATAAAAGTATGGATAAGGTCTTTAGAAATAAGGTCTTCAATGAAGTACAAAATATCCAAACAGATTTTGGAATTCTGTCTAGTGGAAGCAGAATCAAATGCATAGTGCCATTTTTCTAATAACTGTTCGAAATAAGCAGGGTATCGTTCACTGTCAAAAATAATTTTCTTCCGCAGTGAAATATATAAATAACTATACAAGGCATCACATAAAAACCCTTTATTTAAATTCACTTGAAGCTGCTGTTCGTGAAAAGCTACATATACTTCTTCTCGAATAGCAAAAGATTCTGAAGTTCCAGGTCGTTGTTTACTGATTAAATTAGATAGTCTAAATTCTTCTGCACTAAATAATAGTTGATAAGCAAATTCTTTAAGATGTGATTGTTTTACTTTTTCTCTATAAACTTCCCAGTCGCCTAAATCAAATTGTCGCCAAAAACCCAAAGTTAATAAATACAAATCTGAGAGTTGTCCCTTATGTTGAATATAAGCCTCACGATGTTGCCAAAAATGACTAATTGACATACTTTCAGTTTTGGGCTGAAATTCCATCAACTTTCGAATAGTCAGAGATATAGATGGATTTTGACTTAATGCTCTTGCTAAACGTTCCATTTTTATCATTTCTTTTGCATCAATAGTTTCATTGTTAAATTGTATGAATCGGTTGACTGATGTCAAACTGGCCACCTCACTTCAGCCAAGTATTTGCAAGCTCCATAATCAAGTCTTTCTCAGTTTCATCTTCCATTTTTTCTGCAATAGCATATTGGATTGCACGTCTAGGGTCCATATACTGTGCTAATTCAGTTGCATCCAGTAAACTACGAATGGAAGCTGCTTCCTCACTTAGTAAACCATTTTTCGCTTGAATGAAAATATCTTCAGATAGATTCAACATTGCTGTAATGAGGGTTAAAGCAGCTTCCGGAAACTCACGTTTAAAAAGGTCTTTTAAAGGTTGACCTGAAAGATACGGAATTAAAAAAGAGATAAAGCGATTTTTTAATGCTTCATTTAATGGTGAAGTACCAATATATCCTTCATTTATCGCCGCTATAACTGTAAAATCCTGATGTGCAACAATCACTTCTCCAGTAAATGGGTTAGTTAACATTCGTCGATGGTCCAATACACTATGTAAAATTGGCAATGTTTCTGGTTTGGCCATATTAATTTCATCAATATATAAAATATGCCCTTTTTTCATGGCCTTCACAACCGGTCCTTCAACAAATTCAATTTGCGTATTTCCATTTTGTTGAACTAACGTTTTGTAGCCAATTAACGCTTCTGCATCTAAATCTACAGAACAATTAATGCTATGCATGGGTTGATTAAATTCAAAAGAGATCGACTCAGCAATTTTAGTTTTGCCTGATCCTGAAGGTCCTTTAAGCAAAACATTTTTATGCAGTGAGATAGACAGAAGGATATCTTCCCACAAATACTTTAGTGGCGATACATATCCTCCATTACCGATCAACATTTGATCTAGTTCATTATGTATTCTTGATTTGCGTTGTTTTTGAACGTCAGTAAATAGATTAGACATAAATATTCCTCCAATAGAAAAACCGATGATGTCGTCATCGGTTATTCGAAATATTCTTTATAAAAGCCGCCTATATTTCCGGTATTATCTATAACAAATATGAATTCATCTGTTTCGTTTTTCACTTCGTATGTTTTGCCGGTGGTTAAGACATTTGATACTAAATATTTTTTTGCATCTGTATGTACACACATTACGGTTTTAATTGTTTTAGCATCTTTCCATGTGTTATGAAGCATAGTATGACCTCTTTTCTATATTCTCTACTTAAGTATAAACAAGCTAAATCGCTTTATCAAATGAGAATTAACTCAAGCCTTTTTTACTTTTCTTTGTTTGAACCAGTAACGGTAAACGATAATACAAATCATGACTATCATTAAAGCAATTAGGAGTACCTGAATATTTTCAATAATCATTTGGTACGCATATGGGAAGGTTCTGCCTAATTGAAAGTAAATCATCATCCATATAAAACTCGAAGGCAATGCATAGGTTAAGAAGGTTTTATAAGAAAATTGATTTGCGCCAACAACATAAGGCATAGCCCATCTAATCCCCGGAAGAAAGAAGCTAAATCCAATTGCTAAATTTCCTCTCTTGTCTAAAAACTCACTAAATTTTTGAATTGGACGTTGCATACGTGTTCGATTTAAACGGTTGATTAATCGTGGTCCAAAATACTTTCCAATTGAAAAAGCAAACAAGGTTGCAGAAATGAGTCCTAAATATGCATATGTAAATGCAGAAATGACATTAAAGCCATTTAGTTCAGTTAAAACCCCTGTAAAAGATACAACCACTTCATTAGGTATAGGTAATCCAAAGAGTAGAAGCCAATTGAAGAGAAACATACTAAAATACCCATATTTTTGAACTAGCTCAACTAATAAGGAAAAATCCATGCTCTTCAACTACTTTCTTATTCCTTTCTCTATTTTGACAAAAAAAAGACAACTTCGCAAATTCGAAGTTGTCTTTACTATTTTTAAGATTCAAGCAATAAATCTTCTGGATTTTCAATCAATTCTTTTACTGTTTTCAAGAATCCAACCGAATCTTTGCCATCAATTACACGATGGTCATAAGAAAGTGCTACATACATCATTGGACGAATTTGAACTTCATCACCAATCGCAACTGGACGTTTTTGGATAGTGTGCATGCCAAGAATACCAACCTGTGTACCATTTAAGATAGGCGTTGACATTAATGATCCAAACACTCCACCATTTGTAATTGTGAACGATCCACCAGTCATATCAGAAATTTGAAGTTTTTTATCGCGGGCTTTCTTTGCTAATTCCCCGATATTTGCTTCAATTTCTGCGAAGTTTTTGCGGTCTGTGTCACGTACAATTGGAACTACAAGTCCCTCTTCAGTAGATACAGCGATTCCGATATCATAGAACTGTTTCAACAATACCTCGTCTCCATCAAGCTCTGCATTTACATAAGGATATTTTTTCAAAGCAGATGTAACTGCTTTAGTGAAGAATGACATGAACCCTAAACGAACATCATGATCTTCAAAGAACTTATCTTTCTTACGTGAACGTAAAGCCATCACGTTCGTCATATCGATTTCATTAAAAGTAGTCAACATTGCAGTTGATTGTTTCACTTCTAATAAGCGATTTGCAATCGTTTGACGTCTGCGAGACATTTTCTCGCGCTTCACTCTACCGTCATCTTCTTTTGCAGGAGCTTGAGTTTTCGGTGCAGCAGGTGCTGATGTTTGTTTTGGAGCATTTGCATGAGCATCAACATCTTGAACACGAACACGACCCATTGGATCTACAGTTGAGACATTTTGTAGATCAATGCCTTTCTCGCGAGCTAGTTTACGAGCAGCAGGACTTGCAATTGTACGATCAGTTGATGAAGACTCATCTTTACTTTGAATTGGTGCAGAAGGTGCAGATTCTTTCTTTGGAGCTGCTTCTGCATCTTTTACAGGAGCATCAGCTTCAGCAGGATCTGCTTCTACCGGATTTTTAGTAGCTGTTCCACTACCAGTTCCTTCACCTACAACGGCAATTACTTGCCCAACTTCTACTGTATCTCCTTCAGCTGCTAAAAGTTCTTGTACAACTCCAGCTTCTTCCGAGATAACTTCAACATTGACCTTATCTGTTTCTAACTCAACGATGAATTCACCTTTTTCAACGGTATCACCTGGTTGTTTTAACCACTGAGCGATCGTTCCTTCTGTAATCGATTCTGCTAATTCTGGTACTTTAATCTCTGCCAATTTATTTCCTCCTCTAGTCGTTGGTTCTTAACGAGTAACAGCCTCTTCAATAATTCGTAATTGTTCAATTTTATGTGTCTCGCCGTCACCTTCAGCAGGACTAGATCGTTTAACACGACCAATGTATCTAACTGCTTTATTTCCAGCAAAATCTCGTAAATAAGGATCCGCGAATGTCCAAGAACCCATATTTTGAGGTTCTTCTTGAACCCAAGCAATTTCCTTCGCATTAGGGAAACGTTCAATAATCGATTGAATTTTTTCAGATGGGAAAGGATACAATTGTTCCACCCGAATCAAATGAAGATGATCAAAATCTTTACCATCTTTTACTTTGTCTGCTAAATCGATTGCCATTTTCCCGCTTGCAAGAAGAATTCGCTCTACTTTCTTCGCTTGTTTACCTAAACCTGGTTGTTCTAAGATCGTCTCAAACTGACCTGTAGTTAAATCATTCAAATCAGCTCCAACTAATGGATGACGCAATAATGACTTAGGAGAAACGATAATTAATGGACGCATCGTTTCATCACCCAACATCTTCGCTTGTCTACGTAAAATATGGAAATAGTTTGCCGCACTTGATAGGTTGGCAACAGTCCAGTTATTTTCACCCGCCATTTGTAAATAACGTTCTAAGCGTGCACTTGAGTGCTCTGGTCCTTGTCCTTCATATGCATGAGGAAGTAACATAACCAATCCAGATTTTTGTCCCCATTTAGCTCGGCTAGCCGAAATAAATTGGTCAAACATGACTTGTGCCATATTTGCGAAATCCCCATATTGAGCTTCCCAAATAACTAAAGCTTTTTCATTTTCTAAGTTATAACCAAACTCAAATCCAAGAACGGCAGATTCAGTTAAAGGACTATTATAAACAACAAATGAAGCCTTCGAATCAGAAATATGGTGAAGAGGAACTAATTCTGATCCCGTTTTTTCATCATGTAAAACTAGATGTCTATGTGCGAATGTACCACGTTGAGCATCTTGACCTGTCATACGAATAGGATTTCCATCTTGTAGAATTGTTCCTAGTGCAAGTGTTTCTGCATGGGCCCAATCAATTTTCCCTTTGCCTTTAAAAGGTTCTTCACGACGTTTTAGTATTTTTTCAAGCTTTTTAAATGCTGAAAATTCATTTGGCCAAGATAATAGCTCTGCATTCATTTTCACTAAAGTTTCTTCTTTAACACCAGTCGGCACTTCAGGGTATCCATTTAAAACCACTTCAGGAATGACGATTTCTTGATGTTTCGCTTCAGGAACTTCTTTCACTCGGTCATAAGCATCTTGTAATGTTTTTTGAATGTCTTTTTCAAGGTCACTCACATCTTGATCAGCTAGTACTTGATCAGACACTAATTGCTTACCGTACAATTCTCGAACAGTAGGATGTTTATGAATGGCATGATACATTGTTGGGTTTGTAACTAAAGGTTCATCCATTTCATTGTGACCAAATCGACGGTAGCCGATTAAATCGATTAAAATGTCTTTCCCAAATTGTTCACGATATTCAAATGCTAAACGAGCAACTGCAATGACAGATTCAACATCGTCCGCATTTACATGAATGACCGGTACTTCAAACCCTTTTGCAGGATCTGATGAGTAATGAGTTGATCGTGAATCATAATACTCAGTTGTAAATCCAATCATATTATTAGCAATAATATGGATAGACCCACCTGTTTGGTATCCACGCACTCTACTATAGTTTAACGTTTCTGTTACTACCCCTTGACCTGGGAAAGCAGCATCACCGTGAATTAAAACCGCATATGCAGATTTTGGATTTTGAACAGGTACTCCAGTTTCTGCAGTTTCTTCTTGAGCAGCTCGTGTAAGACCGGTTACGATTGGACTCACTACTTCTAAGTGTGAAGGATTATAAGCTAATTTAACTTTCAAACCTGACTTAGCAGTATGGGTAGCACCCATATGATATTTAACATCACCAAACCAACCCTTTGTAATTTGCAAAGAGTTATCTTTCGGTAAAAATGAATCATTTGGGACATGAGCAAAATCTGCAAACATCATGTCATACGGTTTGTTCACAACATGCGTAAGTACATTAAGACGTCCGCGGTGTGCCATTCCAATTAAGATTTCTTTTGTTTGTTGTTTTTCTGATTGACGCACTAGCTCGTCTAATAACACTACTAATGTATCAAGACCTTCAATTGAGAAACGTTTAGCACCAACAAATGTACGGTGAATAAATTTCTCGAAGCCCTCTATTTCAGATAAACGGTTAAGTAAGTCTTTACGTTCTTCAGATGATAGATTCAATTTCATTGATGATGATTCAATTTTTGATTGAATCCATTGACGTTCTTGCGAGTTGATAATGTGCGCAAACTCATACGCAATCTTATCTGTGTAATAAGATTTTAGTTGTTCGATTACTTCTAAACCATTTTTGAGGTTATTAGGATTTTTCATTAACAAAGAAGCTGGCATTTCTTTAAGATCTGCTTCAGTTAAGCCATATGAGGATGGATCCAATCTCGTAGAATCTTTCGGACGATCATTTAAAGGATAAATGTCCGCTGCTAAATGACCATGAGCACGTATAGCATCAGCTAATTGAACGGCTGCAATGACTTTCCCAAAATTGTTTTCATCAATATGTTTAGACGCAGAAAAATCGACAGCATTTTCAGTAACTGCTGACGGTGTACCATATTGTTTAAATAATTCAGCAAGATCTGCCCCGACTAACTCAGGTGATTCGAGGTACAAATCATACATTTCTAACATATAACCTAAATTCGGACCAGAAAGTTTAGCCCATGGTGACCCGTTCGGTGTCCCGTTTTTTAACATTTAGAAAACCCTCCAACTATTGCCAAGCGGCATTTCCTATTTCTCTTTTATACAATCCATCTTATTTTATCACGTTACTCCTTCTTATCAAAGGATTGCTTCTTAACGCATAAGAAGAACATTTTTTCCATTTCAATCTTACTACTATCCATAGAAAATACAATGGGTTTTATTCAAATAAAGCAAACTTTTTCATAATCTCTAAATAAAGCGTTCAATTCACAAGATTTCAGTTCTTAGCTATGGGGAAAATTACAGTGAAAGTTGTTCCCTCTCCTTCTTCACTTTTAACTGTAACGTTCCCTAGTACATTTTCGACAAGCATTTTTACAATACTTAAACCTAAACCGCTCCCCCCAGAATCTCTAGATCGAGCAGACTCAACGCGATAGAAACGATTAAAGATCTTTGATAATTGTTCTTTCGTCATTCCAATGCCTTCATCTTTTACATGAACCATCACTTCTTCTGCGTTTGTCTCATAAGAAATCGTAATCTTGGCAGTATCCTTACTATAGTGAATGGCATTTGTTAAAATGTTTCTCATAATTTGGTGATATGAATTTGGTGAAATTCGAACCTGTACCTCTTTTAATTCAAAATTGGTATGTTGAATATGTGTACTTGGAAAGAGTTGAACCATTTCACCAATTACTTCATCAGTTTCTAGTTTAATATTTATTGGCGGGTACTCCTTTAGCTGTTGACCACGAGCGAGCTCCAACATTTCATCAATTAACTGTTTCATCTTTTTTGTTTCAGTTAAAGACGTTTGCAACGACTCAGTTAAAATTTTCGGATTTGATTTCCCCCACCGATTTAATAAAGCAAGATGCCCTTCAACGACCTGTAAAGGTGTTCGCAATTCGTGAGATGCATCAGCCATAAACTGCTGCTGCTGTTCAAAAGATACTTTGAGCTTATTCATCATAGATTCGTAAACGGAAATTAGTTCGCCAATTTCATCCTTCTCCTTGTAAGAGAGGTGAACTTCGCGCTCAAAACCATATTGATTCACATTTACCATTGTTTCTTTGAGTTCTCTTAAAGGTTTTAGCAGATAATTAGCTAGTGTATAACCGACCCAGCCTGAAAGGAGGAGAGCTCCCATGCCAAACAGAATCATTGCAGTCAATATGTATGACATGGTTGACTTAAAAGCGTGAAGCGGGTGAATAAGTTGTACATACCCATTGAAACGACCTAACCGTAATTGACCAGTGGCAGATATAAATTCTGACTCATCGGTATTAATTTTATAGCCGGTCCCAGGAACAATTGAATGGTCAAATGGAGGGAAATTCGAAGTATTATTAATCCGAACAATTTCAATGCCATCCACATTCAATAACCGTACCGTTTGATCTTTATCAATAATTGAATTCATTAGGCCTTTGTTTGCTTGAATGTCTTGTATGGTTAATGAAAGTCCCTGTGTCTCAAAGAATATAGTCAGATCTTGTATTGTTCTTTTAACTTCCTGTTCTTCTTGTTGATACAACCACCCATGTAAAGCAAAAAAGAGAACCGTGCTCATTAATGCAAAGCTCAAAAAAATCACACTAGCCGAACCAATTGTCCATTTTTTTTTTAATGAAAGAGACAAGACATAATGTTTATATTTATGAAGGATGGTCATTCTCTCATCACGTATCCGACTCCTCTTACGGTTTCAATATATTTAGCCGTTTGCTGAGGCAATTTCGAACGTAAGTGTCGTATATATACATCGACAACATTGGTTTCTATATCAGCTAAATAACCCCATACATTTTCAAGAATTAAGTCACGGGAAAGCACCCGATTTTTTTGCTCTACCAGGTATGCAAGCAGATCATATTCTGTTTTTGTTAGTTCAACAGTTTGACTGTTTACAAAAACAATGTGAGCCACTGTATCTATCTCAATTTCTTTAAAAATTAACTTGTTTTCTTTCTTATTCTCAAGTGCTGTTCTTCTTAGAGCAGCACGTATTCTCGCTAATAATTCTTCTATGGCAAAGGGTTTGATAATATAATCATCAGCCCCAGCATCCAATCCTGCTACTCTATCTAAAACTGCATCTCTAGCTGTAATTAATAGGATAGGAACATTTGAAAAACTCCGGATTCTTCTGCAAACTTCAATTCCATTTAGCTCAGGCAACATGACATCTAATAAGATGACATCAAATTCTTCCGATTTTGCAGCATCTAATCCTAGTCGACCATTACTATGATGGACAACGTCAAATCCCTCATGTTGTAACTCAAGTTTAATAAACCGGGCGATGGATTGTTCATCTTCGACCAATAAAATAAGTGGTTTCACCTTGTCACTCCTTCAGTGAATAGAAATATGAATAAAAAACCGCTCCGAAAATCGGCACGGTTTTATTTTTAATATTCGTCAAAAATTAAGTATTTATTTTTCCCTAACCTCTTTACTTCGTAAAGTGCATCATCTGCTTTTTCTAAAAGCTCATCAATTGTTGCACCGTGTTCGGGATAAAATGCGATTCCGATCGAAGATGTTGGTGTAAAGGATGTGTTATTTATTTTCCACCCTTCTTTTAATGATGTTTGTATACGATCAATAATAGAAGTTATCTGCATTTTTCGCTCGTTTGGAGTTTTAGAAACATTATTGACCAAAATAACAAATTCATCGCCGCCAATTCGTGCGACTAAATCTTCAGTTCTCACACTTGCTTGAAGAGCGATTCCAAATTGACGAATGAATTCATCTCCAATATCATGACCGAATTCATCATTTACAGATTTGAAATCATCCCCATCTAAATACAAAACGGCAATCATCGATTCAAGTCGATCTGCTATTTGGACTAACTCAGGAAATTCTTTCAACAAAAAACTCCTGTTTGGAAGTTGTGTTAAATTATCATGGTAAGCCATAAAACGAAGTCTTTCTTCAAGCTTCTTCCGCTCAGATATCTCTCGAGACACAATGACATGTTGGAATACTTTTTCACGGTCAGCATCTTGAACAGCAATAATAGAAGTTTCAGTCCAAATCAGTTCGCCATTTGTTCTTTTTAAGCGCATCTCAAAACGCAATTCTTCACCAGAATTTAATCGTTCGAACAATTCTTCATTCCACAAGTGCTGATCTTCTTCTGCAACCATCTCGGAATAGAATCTGCCTAACATTTGTTCACTCTCGAATGAAAGCAGCTTATCATGTGAAGGCGAAGTATACAGAACCATTCCATCATCACTCGTAATTGCGATTAGATCATTTGTATTTTCAGTAATTAACTTAAACGTTTTTTCAATGTTTCGAAGTTCCGTCATGACACTCTTTTTATCCGTGATATCAAACTGAAAAACAAGAATATTTTCTAATTCGTTATGTTCATCAAATAAAGGGATGACAGTTGTATCTCCCCAATACAATGAACCGAATTTCGTTTGATTTCTCATTTCTCCGCGCCATATCTTTTCAGAAAGCAAAGTATCCCATAGCGTATTTAAAAAATCTGCCCCCTGGCGATTTGTATTTAACGTTTGAAATGGTTTCCCAATAATTTCATCTCGTTTATACCCAGTTACGTCTACGAATAATTCATTCACATAGTCAATCTGACCATTAGGATTTATCATAATGACCATTGCAGCCGTACTTATTGCTCTTTTATAGCTTTCAAGAATGTGTCTGGTATTTCTTAAACTTTCCTTTAATTCCAGTTCATCCGAGACTTCTTGCAACAAAATATACATCGCTACTACTTGTCCATCTTTATGAATTGGTGAATAACTAACTAAAAATGTACCTACATCACCGGATGATTTCATTCTTTGAACTAATACAGATGACTTTGCTTCACCTTTAAGATTTGATTCCACATGACTCTCAACAGAATTTCTCTCATCACTTGGAATGAAAGGTAAATTTAAATAATGTTTACCACGCCAATCTTTTAGACTGTAGCCGAACACATCTTCAAACTTTGGATTCATATCAAAAATTTTACCTTCATTTGTAACCACAATGGTTGGATCAACGGTCATTGATAATAAAGATTGCATAAAGGCATACTTCTCTTCTATTTCTTTTTCTACAGAAACTTCCTTTGTCATAGCTAAAATGTATTGTTGGCCTTTAAACAAAATTGGCTTCACAGTAGTTTCATTGACTAATTGCACATCTGAGAATAAAAAGAAGTCTTGAAAAGTCGTGTCAGTCTGATCATCAATAGCTTTCAAATAATTTGAATGAATATCATTCAAATGTTCAGTAGATACCATTTCCTGCAATAAACGGTTTATAGGGCATTCTTTAAAAATAAGTCGTGCACTAGGATTTACATAGATATAGCGGAAATTTTGATTTTCTTGTCGTAAGAAAAAAACCAAATCCTTCGAGTTTCCATATAATAAATCGAATTGAGGTTTCGAGAAAAAAGGAACATTCATGGTACCACCCCCTCTGGTTGTATAAATTTACGACCAGTTATCTTTAACTTGATTTGAAGCGTATTCAGTCAGTTTTTGATAGTCGGCTACTTCTTCTAAATTACTCGTCTTTTCAATCCATTTAAAAAGGTTGTTGTTATCATACTCTCCAATAAAGGTACCAATTATAGTCGCATTCCCGATTAATGTAACTTCATATTGATCTAGCTTTTTGCCAATTACACATTTAACAAATCCACCAGGATTGTATACCGTTACATCGCCTTTAGGTAGTAAATCTATTTCTGTTGCAACTAACGCAGAAGCACTCATCGCCGTGCCGCAAGCATTCGTAAATCCAACCCCTCTTTCAAACGTTCGGACAAATATACTTGTTTCATTAACAGGATGGACATAGCTTACATTTACGCCATCAGAAAAATATGGATTTACGCTATTTAAATATGTTGCAAGTTGTTCTTGATGCTCTAAGTTTTCAATATACTGTATAGGAACAATTCCTATTAAATGTGGATTTGGTATTGAAACCGCCGTAAAATGTATATCATCTGCAAATTCCGAAACAATTTGGTTGATCAATGTTTGTTGATTGTTATAGTTCATATGTAAAGTTGACAAATCAAATGACACAGGAGATATCTGTACGGAATAGGTAGGAATATCATTGAAAATAGCAGTTTCGTTTTGTACCATTAAATCCACTTTCATTGTTTCGATTATAGCGCGATTTTTTTGAGATTTCTCTAACACATACCTCGCCACACATCTTAAACCATTTCCGCACATTGAGGCTTCAGAACCATCCGAATTAAATACACGCATTTTATAATCTGCATGTGATGAGTTGGACACAACCAAGATTCCATCTGCACCATTTTCGTTCGTGGCATCGCAAATAGTAACTGCTAGACTTGGCCAATCATATTGAGTATTCTCTTGCTCTTCATGCAAGTAGAAAGTGTTACCTGAACCGTGTACTTTTTCGAATAATAATTCCATAAAATCTCCTCCAATTACTCTATTACTATATGATAAATGTAAACGCAAGTGGTGACAACTAAACAACGAATTTTAATCATTTATTTTGTAACAAAAATTACACAAATTTTACGTAATTTTTTCTTTGCATTTTGATAAAAAGTTAGTATAGTAATAAAGCAAACAATTTCATATAACGATTTATCGTCAAATAGATCGTTAGGGAAGGCAAATGGTGCGCCACCAGCAATACGTCTGGTCCTAGTGGGTTCGATTCCCACCCCGGAATTTTTTATGCAATACAAAATGAAAAATTTCGAGGGGCTAGGGCTTGATTTCTCTCTTGACCTGCCCCGTTACGGAGGCGTTCAACATGATTAAACGACGTGAATTACACGAATGTGGTCACTTATTCGAGTATTTATCGCACCCATCTGTCTTCCCTTACGTACGTCAAAAAGCAAATTCTTCTGAAGAATTTATGTTTATGACGAAACAATTGATGGAAGAAGAAGAACGAGGCGAGGTTATCTCGCGTACGATTACCGATGACTATGGTCAACCTATTGGTACGATTAATTTATTCGACATTCAAGATCAAGCAGGTTTTCTTGGAACTTGGATTGGTCAGCCTTTTCAAGGAAAAGGGTTTAACCAAAAAGCAAAAAATCTATTCTTAGAAGAATTGTTTTATCAGCATAATATTAACACTGTATTTCTTAGAATTAATGCTAAAAATGAAAAGTCGATTCGTGCTGCTGAAAAATTAACATATACGATGAAAGCGAATGACACACATCCCGTATTATTAGCTGAAATTAATTCAGGTGTTGCCCAATACGAGTTATATCAAATTCCAAAAGATTTGTTTTACCTTTCTACAGCAGCTGCAAGGTTTGCTCAAGAAGAAGAACAAGCCATGTAAATTCGAACAACAACCGCTAAAGCAAAATGCTTTAGCGGTTGTTCTTTTTAAGAGTTTAGAATATTAATAGATGTAAAAATGGGTGAACCATAAGCCAGTACTTACAAACTTTTGAAACTACTCTTGTTTTTTTACCCTTAACAAAGTTTTATCTCAAATAGAATATGACGTAATAATTTTAACCATTTCTTCAGGTGTTTTTGGCATCTCTGCTTCGTCCATCTTCGTTTTCAAATGAGGTGCTTCAGTTGCTAATTGTGAAATGGAAGCTAGTAGGGATTCTGTCGTAACTTCTTCTTCTTCAAGAACTAATGCCCACTCGTTCTTTTGAAACAAATTTGCATTCAGTATTTGATCTCCCCTACTTTTTTGTTTTGAAAGCGGGATTAGTAACATGGGTTTATTTAATGCCATAAATTCAAAGATTGAATTAGAACCTGCTCGAGAAATAATAAGATCAGAAGCATGCAGTAAATCAGGAAGTTCATCCGTCACATATTCAAACTGTTTGTACCCTTTTGTACCTTCTAATGCTGCATCTTTTTTTCCTTTTCCACATAAGTGAATAACGTCATACGTCATTATTAATTGCGGAAGATTGCTTCGAATTGCGTCATTTATCACAGACGACCCTTGGCTGCCTCCCATAACCAGAATGACAGGCTTAAACCCTGTAAAATCACATATCTGAAGTCCAGCTGGTTTATTCCCCTCAAATAACTGAGAACGAATGATTGATCCTGAACAACTAGATTTTTCTTTAGGTAAATGCTTTAATGTCTCCGGAAAAATGGAAAAAATATGATGGGCAAAGGGTATTGCAATTTTGTTCGCTAAACCCGGTGATACGTCTGATTCGTGGATAACCACTGGGATATTAGCTAGTTTACCGGCGATGACAACTGGGACTGACACGAAACCACCTTTTGAAAAGATAACAGATGGTTTAACTTTCTTTAAAATGACCAATGATTGTAAAAGGCCTTTTGCGACACGAATGGGATCTGTAAAATTCTTAATGGATGCGTATCTTCTTAATTTTCCACTTGAAATCGCATGGTATTGTATATGAGGAAATGCGTCACGGATAATTTCATTTTCAATTCCTTCGTTTGAACCAATATAATGAATGTCATAATTCTCTTTTTCTAAGGTTGGTATGATGGCTTGATTTAGCGAAACATGTCCAGCTGTTCCCCCACCAGTTAATACAATTGTTTTTTTCTTCATTCATTTTCTCCTATCATTTTTGATTTATAAGAAACCGTATTGTTTATTTTAAAAAACGTTTCATTCCTTTACATAATATACACTATTTCCGTGTATTACATAGACGTTTTCAATCAATGAAATAAAAGTGTAAAAGTAGTAATCGGTTTGTTGTGGTAGAATATTCTAACTTAATACAGATAGATGAATAAATGCTATACTTAAGGAAATTTTTTGAGAATTTTGGTGAAAACATATGCACGAAACGACACAAATGAAAGAAAAATGGGCGTTATTAATTAAAATTGTTTTTCCTATATTAATAACCCAGGTTTCCCTATATTTAGTATCCTTTTTCGATATTTTAATGACAAGTCGATATGGTAGTGAAGATTTAGCAGGTGTAGCTGTAGGTTCATCATTTTGGGTTCCGATTTACACGGGATTAGCTGGAATTCTGTTAGCAACCACGCCACTTGTTGCCCATTTAGTTGGTGCAAAGAAAAAAAATGAAGTAAAAACTATTGTCCAACAAGGTTTATTCCTTTCTTTAGCTCTATCCATTGTCGTGATTATCATTTTATTATTTTCAATCAATCCCTTATTAAATGTGATGGATTTGGAAGTGCGAGTTCATGATGTGGCCAAGTCTTATTTAACTGCTATGTTAATTGGTATCATTCCACTTTTTGCGTATACGGTTATTCGGTCCTATATGGACGCTCTAGGGAAAACAAGGATCACGATGATAATAAGCTTGCTTTCGGCTCCTATTAATATATGTTTTAACTATTTACTTATTTTCGGTGCTTTTGGTTTTCCTGAATTAGGGGGAGCTGGCGCAGGATACGCATCTGCTATTACGTATTGGCTAATCTTTTTCATCGCAGTTTTCATTGCGCATAGACTTGAACCATTTAAAGAATATGAGTTATTTAAAAATTGGACAACTGCTCAGTTTTCGAAATGGCTTGAAATCAGCAAAATTGGAATTCCAATTGGCTTATCTATTTTTGCAGAAACAAGTATTTTTTCTGCAGTTACGTTGATGATGGCTACCTATAGCACAGCTGTTATATCAGCCCATCAAATTGCACTAAATTTCACATCATTGTTATATATGGTACCACTTAGTATTTCCATTGGTGCAACAGTATTGGTTGGATATGAAGTGGGGGCAAAAAGATTACACGATGCTCGAACTTATAGTTGGCTGAGTGTAGGTACTGCGATAATTTTTAGCTTTTTCTCAGCTTGTGTCTTATTTTTCTTCCGAGAACAAATCGCTTCTCTCTACACAACTGATAAAGAGGTCATTAAACTAACCATACACTTCTTTATATTTGCTGCTTTGTTCCAGTTATCTGATGCTATTCAAGCTCCAGTTCAAGGTTCATTAAGAGGATATAAGGATGTAAATGTAACATTTATAATGGCAATTATTTCATATTGGGTAATAGGATTGCCTGTTGGTTACCTATTATCTAAATTCACGGAATTTGGTCCATTTGGTTATTGGATCGGATTAATTGTTGGTTTAACTGCAGGAGCCATCACACTATCTTATAGATTAATTAGAATTCAAAGAAAAGGAACACAATCCATTTGAGATTGTGTTCCTTTCTTACTTTAGTTTCAATTATTCTTAAACGGTATTCTATTTCATCTAAAGTAACTTTACTTACTTTCGATTCTATGTACATGTAAGTTATCGGTGTATTAGAAGACTGACTAATAATCATTTTCTTTACGACTAAATCAGGGATACTAAGTCTTTTTCGCACCAATGCAATATTGATATCCATATTTTCAACAAAACCGTCATGTGCACCCCGAATGATATGTTCGCTATCGGGTTCCATCACTAGGCAAATTGATTCTTAATAATAAGTTGGTTTCACTAAATAATACGACTGTTTAACCTTTGCTCACGCATTCTACTAGTTTTGCAGCGTGAAATACTTCGACCGTAGAATCCACCCATTTGGAACATCCTTCTAGAAACTTCTGAGTAAGTGTATCAATTTGTTCATTTACAGCTCATTGATTAGCTAAGACTGAATATTGACATAGAATAGCTTCCCTTTCTGGCTAATCGAGGGGCCGAACAATTTAATCGGCTGAATCATGAAATAATGTTTTGATATATGGTGTGAGCTAATTATACGCTTCCACAAATTCCCTTCCTTATCTTTTTAGGATGAAAGATATAAGCTTTATTTAAACGAGAAACTATGTATAGATATAGAAAAGACCATCTCACCGAAATGAGATGGTCTAAATACTTATTTTTGAATGAATTGCTGTGTCCAGTAATGACCTTGAGCATCATAACCAATTCCGATGTGTGTAAAATTACCGTTCATAATATTTGCTCTATGACCTGGTGATTCCATCCATCCTTTAACAACTTCAGCAGCCGTTCTTTGACCCATTGCAATATTTTCAGCTGCGGCTTTGTATTGAATACCTTTTGCTTTCATTTGATCGAATGGTGAACCTAATGTTGGACTCGTATGAGAGAAATAATTATTGTTACTCATATCAGATGACTTTGCACGAGCCGAGTCCATCAATGCTGAATCAGTAGCAAGAGGTTTTAAGCCTTCTTTTGCACGTTCTTGATTCGTTAATGTTAAAACTTGTTGTTCAATTGAAGAAATTGAAGCATCTACAGCAGCTGGTTGTTGCGTTTCTGCTGGCTTAGCAGTTTGAGTTGGAGCGGATGTTGGTGCTGTCGGCTGTGCAGCAGTTTCTTTCGCTACAGGTTTAGCTAATTTCGCTGGTTTTTGGACCACCGGTTGAGCTTTCTCTGTCTTAGCAGGCGCAGCTGCTTTTTGTGGAGCTTTAAAATCTATTGTTTGTTTGAATCCGTTAGCAGCCAATTGAGCATTAATTTGCTCGACTAGTTGATTTTGGGTAGCAGAATCAAACTCTATATTTTTATTACT
>JBFIXW010000031.1:0-20074 GCA_041605715.1 Paenisporosarcina sp. | reverse complement strand
GGAATACGAATAAGTGGACTTCTGTTTTGAGCTGACCATGCTACGTAACAAGGCGCTTCGTAGCCTGGTACTAAACGCTTATAAGAGTTTACTGTCGGGTTTGTAATGGCAGTGAATCCTTGAACATGTTTTAAAATACCAGCCATAAATTTATAAGCAGTATCACTTAATTGTAAATCACCAGATTCATCATAGAATGCATTGTCTTTCCCTTTGAATAGAGATACGTTCATATGCATTCCTGAACCGTTAACACCAAACAATGGTTTTGGCATAAATGTAGCATGTAAACCATGTTTACGCGCAATCGTTTTAACGACTAATTTAAATGTTTGGATATTATCACAAGCCGTGATAGCATCCGCGTATTTAAAGTCGATTTCGTGTTGACCTGGTGCTACTTCATGGTGAGAAGCTTCTATTTCAAAGCCCATCTCTTCAAGTTCTAACACGATGTCACGACGACAGTTTTCCCCTAAATCCATTGGTGCTAAATCAAAATAGCCTCCATTGTCATTCAATTCAAGTGTTGGCTCTCCACGTTCGTCAAGTTTGAATAAGAAGAATTCTGGCTCAGGTCCTAAGTTAAAACTTGTGAATCCAGCTTCTTCCATTTCTTTTAATACACGTTTCAAATTGCTTCGAGGGTCTCCCGCGAATGGCGTACCGTCTGCTTTATTCACGTCACAGATTAATCGTGCTACTTTCCCTTTACCTGTGATCCATGGGAATACAACCCACGTATTCAAATCCGGAACTAAATACATATCAGACTCTTCAATACGTACAAACCCTTCAATTGAAGAACCATCGAACATCATTTTGTTGTCTAGTGCTTTGTCTAATTGGCTAACTGGAATTTCAACGTTTTTGATTGTTCCAAGAATATCGGAAAATTGTAATCGAATGTAATTAACCTGTTGCTCTTTTACTAACTTGTGAATGTCTGCTTTAGTGTACTTGCTCACTTCTTGTCACTCTCCTAAAATTAATTTTGTTTATAATGCTCGTTTTAGTGGTAAAAACGAGATAAATCCCCTTGTCTTAAAGAAGCTTTTTGGAACCTTCCAGACTGCTGCATTTCAAGTCTCAATAGTTGACGTAATTCTGAGTCGGTCATTTGAGGCTTTTCAATTGAAAGTATTGGTTGGTTTTTTATATCAAAAACCTTTTTTATACCAGCGATATTAATACCTTGTTCGAGCAAGTCTTTAATCTCTAATAAAGTATCAACATCAATTAGAGAAAACATGCGTCGATTCCCATCTGTTCGCGCAGGATGAATCAACTCATGATCTTCGTAATAGCGAATTTGTCTAGCTGAAAGTTCAGTCAGCTGCATCACGATACTTATAGGTAATAATGGCATCGATCTTCTAAGTTGTTGACTCACAATGTATCACCTACGCTTTCCATTTCTAATATTATCTTATGTTACTTTTCCTGTCAAGTTCATGTCAGATAACCTAACATTTAATTATTGAAATAATAAAATTTGTTTATCTTTAGACCAACCTTAGCTTACTAGCTATAAAACAAAAGACAATCCTAATCAATTTTCAGGATTGTCTTTTAGCTTATTTATCTAATTTTAATGATTGAACAGCTGAGAGTATGGCAAGTTTTACATGTTCATATGTGAGCCCACCTTGAACGAAAGCTGTAAATGGAGGTCTAATTGGACCATCTGCAGTTAGTTCAATACTTGAACCTTGAATGAATGTTCCGGCAGCCATAATAACATCATCTTCATATCCAGGCATATAAGCGGGTTCAGGTACAAAGTGAGCATTTATTGGCGAATTCGCTTGAATAACTCGACAGAATTTAACCATTTGTTCCGCAGTTTCAAATGAAACAGATTGTATTAAATCAGTTCGAACTGCAGAAAAATGAGGGGATGTTTTCATTCCTGCCCTTTCCAATATAGCCGCAGTAAAGATTGCACCTTTTACTGCTTGAGAAACGACATGTGGTGCTAAAAAGAATCCTTGATACATATCGGCCAAAGTATTTAAAGAAGCTCCCGCTTCAGCCCCAATTCCAGGAGAAGTCATTCGGTAAGCACACATATCTACAAACTTCGTTTTCCCTGCAATATAGCCACCAATTTTCGCGAGTCCTCCACCCGGATTTTTAATGAGTGATCCAGCCATTAAATCGACACCTATATCCGTCGGTTCTATCTCTTCAACGAATTCACCATAACAATTATCAACAAAAATAATTGCATCCTTATTTAACATACGAATTTTTGTCGCCATATCTTCTATTTCACCAACAGTAAATGAAGGACGGTTTGCGTAACCTTTAGACCGTTGGATAGCAATAACTTTCGTATTTTTATGAACTGCGTTTTCCACAGAAGGCCAATCGATCGTTCCTTCAGGTTGTAAATCGATATGGCGGTAAGAAATATTAAAATCTTTTAGAGAACCTGTGTCTTGTTCCCCTCCATCCACGATGGATTGCAACGTATCATAAGGTTTACCGGTAATATATAATAATTCATCTCCTGGTCGCAGAACACCAAATAAGCTAATTGTAATTGCGTGTGTCCCAGATATGATCTGTGGCCGAACTAGTGCCTTTTCCGCACCAAAAACTTCCGCATACACTCGTTCTAAATTATCTCTTCCTTCATCATCATAACCATATCCACTTGATGGGTGTAAATGAAAGTCACTTACTTGATGCTTTCGAAATGCAGCAATCACTTTCTCTTGATTGATAAATGCTAATCGATCTGCACGCTCATGATGAACTTTAATTAATTGTTCTACTTCCTTAGCATCTTTTAATATTTGTTCCGTTAGTGATGTGTGAAATGTCATTAATAGCTCCTCTATTCTTCCTATTTCCATTTTCATATTACCAGTAACAGCTAGTGCTTCAAACCATTATTTCATACAGGCAACTTATTATGCATCGACATTCTATTTAGTTACCTTATTTCTCATAGGATAAAGTGATTAAGATAACGTCAACCTTAACTTTAAATCTTCCATTTGATTAAATGTAGAAATTTGTTCAATCAGATAACAAGTCAACGGAAAACTTCAATTCTGGACAGAAAAAGAAGGCAAAACCAAATTGCGTGGTTATGCCTTCTTGCTTAGAGGAGATAACAAGCACTTCCGAAGAAAGCGAAGATGGTCCACACCTACAAGCTTTATGAAATTATTTGTTTTTGTTGGATTGCTGATTAAAACTTTTGTTATTCACAATGTTTTTATCTTTAGGGATAGAATTAAATTCTTCAGCAAATTCTTCATTCGGATTGTTCGGACTTTTATATATACCATTTGCATTATGATTTCTTACATTCAAAGTCTTTTTATTGTTTTTACTCATGAATGGTTCACCTCCTAAATTCTAATGTGCTCTTTTGTGTCAAATTTATTCCCTAGACTATATAGCAGAAAACTATACATTGATTTAGAAGGTCAGCGAGTTGTAATAGAGAAATTCGTAAACAGGATTATTCAAATGAGTTGCTAAAATTTAATCCAACACTTTGTTCATTTATTCTTATCGGTTACTTAAAATTAATACTTCTTGTATTTGTTTTAAAATCTGATACAATTTAATCCGTTCGATTGATTGATGGAGGAATGTAAAGTGGCATGGGATGTCTTAAGTATTATTGGCACAATTGCATTTGCAGTATCTGGTGCAATTGTTGCAATGGAAGAAGAATATGATTTATTCGGTGTTTATTTACTAGGTATTGTAACCGCTTTTGGTGGTGGGGCAATTCGGAATTTATTAATAGGAGTACCTGTATCCGCTTTATGGGAACAAGAAATGATGTTTCAAATTGCATTATTTGCCATTACGGCGGTATTTTTATTTCCAAATAATTTACTGAAACATTGGCATCGTTGGGGAAATTTCTTTGATGCAATTGGGCTTTCTGCCTTTGCAATTCAAGGTGCTCTATTTGCCGTTAATCTTGGATTACCAATTAGCGCTATAGTCGTTGCTGCAGTTTTGACCGGTTCTGGTGGTGGAATTGTTCGTGACGTATTGGCTAAACGTAAACCACTCGTTTTACGTAATGAGGTTTATGCCGTTTGGGCTGTAATTACAGGTTTAGTTATTGGTTTTGGTATTGCTAAGGATGATATCTCTTTATATGTTGTATTTGTTCTAACAACTACATTACGCGTTGTGTCGTATCTATATAAATGGCGTTTGCCTTTCCGTTCAATTCGAGGAACAGAAAAAGCAGTGTAACTCAATGTGAGTTACACTGCTTTTGTTCTTATTTTACTTCGCCTTCCCACTCCAACATACCACCTGACATATTTGTCACCTTGTATCCTTGTTGTTCAAGGAACTGACAAGCTTGTCCGCTTCGATTACCAGATCGACAAATCATAATATATTCTTTCGATTTATCTAAGTCTTGATGTTTAAATTCTATTAAACCTAAAGGAATATGCTCTGCACCCGGTATCATTCCCGCTGCTACTTCTTCCGTTTCTCGTACGTCGATTAAGTTTACTTGCTCGCCAGATTCTAATTTTGACTGTAATTCAGTTGGTGTGATTGTTTTCATTTCCATAACCTCCATGTTGGTAAATCTATTCTTTATACTTTGAATTACAAAACGCTTATTCTTCTTCAGTTGTTATTGCTACAGGTTTTGAAGGAACGAATGTAGAAATAGCATGTTTGTAAATTAATTGCTGTTTTCCGTCAGATTCCATTAATACGGTGAAATTATCATAGGACTTAATCGTTCCTTTTAATTGAAATCCATTTAATAAAAACACAGTCACAAAAATATTATTTTTACGTAGCTGATTTAAAAAAGTATCTTGTATATTGATTGGTTTCATCTACAAATTCCTCCTGTTTGAACAACCGGCATTTAGGTTATTTTTCTCGTTACATTAAGTATTCGCCTTTACACGGTAGAATCCTGCATCAAATTATGAATTTCAAGAATTATTTGTTCTACCCCCTGGAGAGGTTCTATCCAATGAATCGCCATTTTGTTTCGAAAATATGTAAATTGTCTTTTCGCATATCTTCTTGAATTTTGCTTTAATTGCCGAATTGCCTCGTCATAACTTATTTCTCCCTCGAAATGAAGAAACAATTCTTTGTAGCCTATCGCCTGTACGGATTGAACATTTCGAACTCCGTTTTCAAACAGCATCTTGGCTTCATGCAATAATCCTTCTTCCATCATACGATCAACTCGAAGATTGATTCGTTCGTATAAAATTTCACGATCAATATCTAAACCGATGATGAGATGCTTGTAAATAGGGATATTTCCTTGATTTAGAGACGGATCAGATTTTTGAGTCGGTGAATGTTCGGCGATTTCAAGAGCTCTGATCACGCGTCTTGAATTATTAGGATGAATCTTACTTGCTGTTTCTGGATCAATCTCTTTTAATCGGTCATGCATAAATTGCGGTCCATGCTTTTCCATTTCATCGTAATAAACTTGTCGCACGTCTTCGTTTACGCGGTCTTCCGTAAACTGAAAGTCATAGAGAACAGCTTGTACATATAAACCTGTTCCTCCAACAATAATAGGAAGTCTTCCACGCTCTTGTATTTCGGTTATTTTCTGTCTGACTAACTGTTGAAACTCAGCAACTGAAAAAGAATCGGTTGGATCTTTAATATCAATTAAATGGTGGAGAATGCCATCCATTTCATCTTTTTTTATCTTGGCTGTTCCTATATCGAGACCACGATAAACTTGCATAGAGTCTCCATTGATAATCTCACCATTGAGTTCCTTTGCCAGTTGGATTGACAATGCTGTTTTACCTGATGCTGTAGGTCCTACAATCGCTAGGACGTCATAGTTTAAATTCATTTTTTCTCCATCCATGTTAATACCTTTTCATATACGCCGATATGATTTTGTTCATTCAAAATTTCATGTCTTTTTCCTTCTAAAATAACGACAGTTACATCTGATACACCTTGTTTTTTGAATTGTTCAGCTACCGGCCATAAGCTTTGTCCCATATCTCCTACAGGATCCATTGCGCCAGAAATGAGGAGAATTGGGAGCTCTTTTGGAACCTTGGCAATTTCCCTGGGATCATGGATCCTATTTAACCCATCAAGTAAATCGACAAAAAATTGATTGCTGGCTACAAAGCCACATAAAGGATCATCCATGTATTTTCTCACTTGTTCTGGATCCGTACTAAGCCAATCAAAATCAGTTTCTGAATTGGAAATGGCTTTATTAAACTTCCCAAATGAAAGATTGTTTAATAATTGATTCTCCGTCTTTTTCCCTTTAACTTTCGCAAAACCTTTAGCCACCCATTTCCCTGCTTTATCTATTGGATTTAAAGGTCCACGCGTACCTGAGAGGACGATTTTAGAAATGGACGGACCATATTTTTGAATATATCGTCTTCCAATGAATGAGCCCATACTGTGACCAAATAGTATCGGTACAGGTAAATCCATATTTAGTCGAACAGTATGTAACACTTCTCGAACATCTTCTGTAACTCGTTCAAAACCTTTGTCATCTGCAAAGAAACCAAACAGATTATCTTTTTGACCAGTATGTCCATGGCCTCTATGATCATGGCCACTAACTAAATAACCGTGTTCATTTAGAAATAGCGCGAATTCTTCATAGCGCCCAATATGTTCTGCCATCCCATGCAAAATGTGAATATGTCCTTTAATAGCTGTTTCTGGTTTGTAAATAACCGTATATATTTCTTGTCCGTCAGACATGGATACATATTGTATTGACTTTGTCATTTTGACTCTCCAATTCTAAAGGAAGTGGCTAATTCAAACTGGGGTTAGAATTTGGTTCAATTGGCCATTGAAGATCCCCAGTGATCTTCCATATTAAAGAAGCTACTATGTGCTGATTTACTTCTATCACAGTTAAATAGAAGTCCCTGCTCTTCTAGAAAATCAGTTGGTGATCAAACCAATTCATGATAATTACTATAGTACAGATTTGCTACCATTACCAAGGGAAACGAAATTTTTTTGTCTTAATAACATATTTGCACGTGAGAATAAGTGATCAACATTTTTTCTCCTGATTTCTAACAAATCTTTAGATTGACCATCAAATAAACCTCAACCTTCAATTTTCTTATTAATAAAAATATATTAAGTTAACTTCTATTGTCACCGCAGGATAGAGGTAAATATTTAGTCATTATTACTAATCACTTCACTTAATTATAACTATGTCTACAATTATTTGTAGCATTTTACGCTAGCCGACTTTTTTAACGTAATTAAACCAGTCTCCAGTCTCTTGTTTATAAGAAATTTCATGCGATTTGTTACCTTTTACGTATTGATGTGGTGTAGAACCATCTTAATTGGATTTAACATGGTTTAAAATACTTTACCCAATTGACCAATTGCATTAACAATTTGACCACCACAAATGCATGGAATTTAATTAATTCCTCTTACATATATCACTTAAGTATTTTCACAAATAAAAGATACTGATTTCTATAGTTTACGCAAAATGTAATTTTTTCAACCGTTTTTTGTTACTTCTTATAGAGAGAATAGCACCATCTGTTCGATACTTTGTATTTTACCCTTTCCCATATGTGTAATTACTCGCTAAACTTAGAATTCAAAAAGACAGAAGTGTCTGTATCTGCATATATTTCATAAGATAATCTTACTTCTTAAGGCATCGATTAAGGAACTGAAAGCTTCCGAAAAATCCTTAAAACTCTACTTCCAAATTTTTATTTAAAAATTTACTGTCCTTTGTTCAATTAAATGCATGTGTTACATCTGCGTATGAAAAGATAAATATGAATTTCTACAAATTATACCGTTTTTCCTATTTCAATGTATATTAAACAACGGTCCACTTGGTTTACGTCCATCTGAGACAAAAAACATACAACACTTTCCTGATAAATAAAGTTGCTTTTTTAGTTTAAGTTGCATATAGTTGCATTAAGGAAACTTTTTTATAAAAAAGAAAATATTATGCGTTAGTAAAAGTATTTTTAAAGAATAATATATTTTAAAAGGAGGAAACATTATGAGTTTAGCAATTGAAGTTAAACATTTGTCCTGTTCATATCTAGGCAATACAGCCTTAAGTGACATAAATTTTTCGATAAATGAAGGAAACTTAGTTGGAATAATTGGACCAAATGGTGCAGGTAAATCCACTTTGTTAAAAGCCATGCTAAATTTAATAAAAAAAGATTCTGGCGAAATCCGTATACTTGGCCATTCAATTAAGGAAATGAAAACAAAAGTTGCTTACGTACCCCAACGAAATGACATTGACTGGGATTTCCCAATCACCGTTTTAGATACGGTTTTGCTAGGAACTTATCCGAACCTAGGTATCTTCAAACGTCCTAAAAAAGAACATAAAATCTGGGCTCTCGAATGTTTAAAGCAAGTAGGGATTGAATCCTATAGCAATCGACAGATCGGAGAACTATCTGGTGGGCAACAACAGCGGGTGTTTTTGGCTAGAGCATTGGCCCAAAAAGCGGATATGTATTTTTTAGACGAACCATTTGTTGGAGTAGATATCACAAGTGAAGAAACGATAATTACTGTTTTAAAGCAATTACGCAATCAAGGTAAAACTGTTGTGGTAGTCCATCATGATTTAAGTAAAGCAGCCGACTATTTTGATCAATTGATTTTATTAAATAAAGAACTTATTGAATACGGATCAGTTGATAAAGTGTTTGCACCCGAAATAATTGGTCGTGCTTACAATCAACCATTCCAATCAATACCTACCACTGAGGTGTTTGTATGATTAATTTTATTGAGGGTATTATTCAATATGGATTTTTACAAAAGGCCTTACTCACTTCAATCATGGTCGGAATTATTTGTGGAGTGATTGGCTGTTTTATCATTTTGAGAGGAATGGCCTTAATGGGCGATGCCATTTCACATGCAGTTCTTCCTGGAGTTGCTCTTTCTTATATGATTGGGATTAACTTCTTTTTTGGTGCAGTTTTTACGGGTGTTTTAACTGCACTCGGTATTGGATTCATCAGTCAAAATAGTCGAATTAAGAATGATGTATCAATAGGTATTATGTTTACTGCAGCATTTGCTTTAGGAATTATTCTCATTACGATGATGAAAAGCAGTACGGACTTGTATCACATACTTTTTGGTAACGTGTTAGCTGTTCGACCAGATGAGATGTGGACCACTTTATTTATTGGCATTATTGTATTGGTAAGTATCTACTTATTTTATAAAGAGTTGCTAGTAAGCTCATTTGACCCAACAATGGCTAAAGCATATGGATTGCCTGTAAGAGTCATCCATTACTTCTTAATGGTTTTACTAACATTAGTTACGGTTGCTTCTCTTCAAACGGTTGGCATCATTCTAGTTGTCGCGATGCTCATTACGCCCGCTTCTACTGCTTACTTGTTAACAAATCGATTATGGGTCATGTTATATCTGTCTGCAGGAATTGGAATTCTGTCATCAATTATCGGATTGTACTTTAGTTACACATATAATCTGGCATCAGGTGCAACCATTGTTCTTGCAGCGACTTTCTTATTTATATTGGCTTTTATGTTTTCACCTAAACAAGGCCTTCTATGGCGCTCAATGAAAAATATTAAAAGAAAAACGATTACAAATTAGATTTAATTGGAGGAAATAAAAATGAAAATAAAAATTTTAGGGATTTTCACTATACTTATTGTTCTATTGTCATTAGCAGGATGTGGGAATCAAGATGAGAAAACGGATTCATCATCCGATAAAATCCAAGTGATTACTACCTATTCAATTCTTTACGATATAGCAAAAAACGTTGGTGGTGACCGCGTGGAAATTCATTCATTAGCACCGGTTGGATCAAATCCGCATGAATATGATCCCCTTCCAAAAGATGTTCAATTGACAACAGATGCTGATATTGTTTTTTATAATGGATTGAACCTTGAAGGTGGCAACTCGTGGTTTGAAAAGCTGTTGTTAACAGCCGGTAAATCAGGTGACGATGCCCCGGTCTTTCGTTTAAGTGATGGTGTTACACCTATGCATTTAACATCTAAAGGGAAAGAAAGCGAAGAAGATCCACACGCTTGGTTAGATGTTCGTAACGGTATAAAATATGCAGAAAATGCACGTGATGGATTTATAAAAGTAGATCCAGACCATGCAGATGTTTATGAAGCGAATGCAAAAGCGTATATCGCTGAATTAGAGAAATTACATGCTGAAGCAGTTGCCCGATATAAAGAAATTCCAAAAGAACAACGTCTTTTGATCACAAGTGAAGGGGCATTTAAATATTTCTCTGCAGCTTACGATTTTGAAGCCGCATATATTTGGGAAATTAATTCCGAAAATCAAGGATCACCTGAACAAGTTAGTTCAATTGTAGATTTCATTCGTTCAAAAGAAAATCCAGTTCTCTTTGTCGAAACAAGTATTGATCCTCGTAGCATGGAAATGGTTTCTTCTGAAACAGGTGTCCCTATATACGGAAAAGTATTTACAGATTCCATTGGTAAGCCTGGTGAAGATGGGGATACGTATATTAAAATGATGAAATGGAATATTGATACAATTTTTGAAGGTTTAACTGAGAAAGAGTAAAGAACCGATTTATTTTTTCATTGATAGAAAACATGGTATAATCGACTCTGAATCGAGTAGACCTTATCTGAAAACTCAGCAAAGATACCTACTGAAATTAGACGGAGAAGGTGAAAAAATGATCGAAATTAAAATTTCTACATTGAGCGATGGAGAATTTAAACGTGGTGTTTTTGCTACTGAAAACATCACAAAAGGTGTGTTGTTTCACGCAGCACCTGTACTTCCCTATCCAAATGATGAACATGAACACATTGAAAAGACATTACTAGCCGATTATGCTTTTGAATATGGTGCAAACCACACGGCAATCGTGCTAGGTTACGGAATGTTATTTAATCATTCCTATACGCCTAATGCCCATTACGATATAAACTTCGAAAACCACACATTCGATTTTTATGCATATACAGATATAGAAGCTGGTCAAGAAATATTGATTAATTATAATGGAGAAGTTGATAATGATGATCCATTGTGGTTTAACGAAGATATCCAGGATGAAGATTGAGCTGAAATAATGTTTAGCTTTCTAGTACGTAAAATAAGGCTTGGACAAAACAAAAAACATCAAAATTTCTCACTAAGAAATTTTGATGTTTTTTTCTTATGCTAAATTAATTTCCGTTGCGGGGACGCTTTCCGGGGGGCACGGCTCGAGCCTGTAGTCTCTCCCTCGTGCTTTTCCCCCAGGAGTCGCCCCTCCACTTCAATCAATTCATAAAGTATCCATTTCTTAATATAGATTTTTGCATCATTTAAAGAAATTTCTAACTATGTCCCAGCCTCATTTTTAGTTCTATAAATGAAGATTTACGAGAACACCATCATTACTAAAGAAATGCTGACATCATGCCAAGATCTAAATAAATATTCATCCATATAAATCAATAATGAACATAAATTAATGCTGTGATAAGATAGAAGTAAAAGGAGGAATATTATTACAGCAAATCATAAAATTGGTCTATTTCTTGTGTTAAACAGCTTTTCCCCAATAGTCTTCTTTGCTCTTTATTATAGTAGTGCAAGCAGTTTAATCATAGGTACATATACTATTATCATGTTTATTGCATCATCCATTTACATTGTAAAGATAATCCCAAAACAAAATAGTAGATGAATGAGCAGTTAACACAGCCTATTAATCAGTAATTGTATTGCAAGAATATATTTCCTATACCTTTGTATTTATCAAACTATGCTGAGTTGTAAATTTTTATATAGTCACTTTTACTAATTGTGTAAATCTGAATATTTCGTATCATTTAAAGGAGGAACTATGAATCTAGGAGCTTTTTCAATCAGTTTAAATGTTAAAGACATTCAAAAATCAAAATCATTTTATGAAACTCTAGGATTTCAAGTATTAAGTGGGGATATTACTCAAAACTGGCTTATTCTTAAGAATGAGAGTTGTGTTATTGGTTTGTTTCAAGGAATGTTTGAAAAGAACATTCTAACCTTTAATCCCGGATGGAGCCAAAATGCGGAAAATCTCGGTTCATACTCGGATATACGGGATCTTCAAAAGCAATTAAAGGAAAAAGGAATTAAGATGTTAACAGAAGCAGACGAATCAAGTAATGGTCCAGCAAGCTTTACGATTGAAGATCCAGATGGCAATCCTATTTTAGTGGATCAACACATCTGATTTTAATAATTGAGGCTTCACAATTATTTTTAATTAAACAAGTAGAGTATGGTTTGATTTTTCTCTACTTGTTTTTTTATTGGCCCGTAACTTTGGCAAGCGGCAGAAATGAAAACAGCCATTTCCTTTTTGAAAGATAAAAGAGATGTACCCAGAAATCATTTTTCATGATTTTAGGAACATCTCATTAATTTTATGATTAAAATATTACATAACTCGTTTAAACATCTTTTCCACTTCGTAAGTGGTGAAATGAATAATAACTGGTCGCCCATGTGGACATGTAAATGGATGTTCGGTGTTCTTTAAATCCTTGATTAACATGGACATGTCTTCCTTCGTTAAAAAGTGATTCGCCTTTATTGAACGTTTACAACTCATCATAATCGCTGCTTCTTCACGGAGTTTTTTTATATCGGGACGGCGATCGTTTAGTACTTGTTCAATTAATTCCTTTACAATCTCTTCTTCAAATCCTTTTGGAAACCAAACGGGATGCTCCCTCACGATAAACGTAGTTGACCCGAATTCTTCTAGAAAGATGCCAATTTCCTCAAGTACAAGTTGATGTTCTTTTACTTTTAGTGCCTCATTACCTGAATAATGGAACGAAAGTGGAATAAGTAGCGATTGTCTCTCTTCAGACTGAACATCCCCCACTTTATCCCTAAAAAATTCATATTTAATGCGCTCTTGAGCTGCGTGCTGATCGATCAAATAAAATCCATCTGCACTTTGACCAATAATATATGTTCCATGGATTTGCCCAACAATATCAAGTTCAGGGAACGGTTCATTTGATGCAGCGTTTATAGATTCAATATCTTCCTCTTCAAAAATAGGCGTTGTGTGTGTTTCCTGAGTTTCTTTTATCACGTTAAAATCCACTTCTTTATTGAACGTTGGTAAAGAAGGAACTTCTTTTACATAAGATGATTTGACTGGTGGGGGTGTAGATTTCCACAAGTCCATCTGCTCACTTGGAATAGAAACTTTTTTTGTTTTCTCGACAATTTCAGGAGCACGCATAATCGAACGAATAGTTTTACGAATCGTCTCTTCGACTAACTGCATTAATTCCTTTTCTTTGCTTAGTCGAATTTGCTGTTTGGAAGGATGAACATTAACATCAGTTAAGAACGGATCTCCTTCAATTTGAAGAATGACCAATGGGTATCGATCAATTGGTAAAAAGGTATGATAGGCATTTACAATTGATTGTTGCACTGTATAATGTTTTACCCATCTACCGTTTACAAATAGTGTTAAATAGTTTTTAGAAGCCCTTGTGATTTCAGGCAATGAAGCATAGCCATAAATCTTATAATCTGCAGACTCTCCTTCAAATGCGATCATTTTTTTAGCAATGGAGATACCATAAATCGCTGCTATTACTTGTTGTAAATCACCACGACCATTAGTTTGTAATAAAGTTTGCTCACCATGTGTTAACTTAAATGCAACGGATGGATAGCATAATGCCAAACGATTAAGTAAATCAATAATATGACCTAGTTCAGTTTGAATAGTCTTCATGTACTTTAACCGAGCGGGTGTATTGTAAAACAACTGGGAGATTTTAATATCTGTTCCTTTTCTTAAAGCACCAGCGGATTGTTTTTTTATATGACCGCCTTCAATCTCAATATGAGTGCCTGATGTAACGCCATCGGAAGTCCATAGCGATACCTTTGAAACGGAAGCAATACTTGCAAGAGCTTCGCCTCTAAATCCTAGTGTTCGAATACGGAACAAGTCATGCTCATTCGAAATTTTGCTTGTGGCATGTCTAGAAAATGAAAGAACAGCATCTTCTTCATCCATCCCACTTCCATTGTCGGTTACATGGATGGTTTGCAGTCCCGCTTCTTCTAGAAAGACTTCAATCGAAGTACTACCTGCATCAATCGCATTTTCAACAAGTTCTTTTACGACAGACGCTGGTCGTTCAACCACTTCACCAGCAGCAATTTTATTCGATAAAGGTTCATCCATTAAGCGAATATGTCCCATAAGCACAACTCCTTTCTATTTATTCTACTCGTCTATTTTTTGTTGTAATTCATGTAAATATTGAAGTGCTTTCAAAGGTGTTGTATTGGATATGTCTATGCTACGAATTAATTCAATTGTTTCATTTGCTTTAAGATTAGTTTGTTGTTGAGCAGTATCAATTAATTCAGATCCAAAGAACGATAATTGCTCATTTAATTCATTTTGAGCGACTTTAGAGTCTCTTTTATTTTCTTGTTCTAATTGTTCTAATATTAATCGAGCACGATGAATAATCGGTTCTGGTAATTGAGCTAGTTCAGCAACATGGATTCCATAACTTTTATCTGCAGGACCATTTTTAACTTTATGCAGAAATACAACTTTACCACTTTGTTCAACAGCAGAAACATGAACATTTCTTAGCTTGTCTAAATCATTTTCAAGTCCAGTTAATTCATGATAATGCGTGGAAAATAAAGTGTTCGCTTTTATTTCCGTGTGTATATACTCCATCATGGCTTGTGCAAGTGCCATACCGTCGTATGTTGATGTTCCTCGTCCTATTTCATCAAATAGCAATAAACTTCGCTCAGTCGCATGTGTAATAGCAAATGTGGACTCGAGCATCTCTACCATAAAAGTACTTTGCCCTGAAGCTAAATCATCAGCGGCACCGATCCTAGTGAAAATTTGATCGGTTATTGGCAATAACGCTTCCTCAGCTGGAACATAACAACCCATTTGAGCCATAATAACGGTAATGGCTACCTGTCGCATATACGTACTTTTACCTGACATATTCGGCCCTGTAATTAGGAGCATATTTTGTTCAGTTGTTAACCAACAATCATTTGGAATATAATGTTGTTTATTCATCATTTTTTCAACAACTGGGTGACGGCCGTTTATTATCTTCAGTTCATGCCCGTCATGAAAGGTAGGCTTTGTTAAGCGATAATGGTCCGCAACTTCAGCAAAGCTAGCAAATACATCTAATTCACTAATTTGAGAAGCAACCTGTTGAACACGAGGTATAAATGCTTTTACCTTCTCTCTAATTTCAACGAACAAAGTATATTCAAGTGCTAGACTTTCTTCTTCAGCGGTTAATATAATGGATTCTTTTTCTTTTAATTCATCGGTAATATAACGTTCTGCATTCGCTAACGTTTGTTTACGTTCATATCGAGTAGCATCCGCTAGATGAACGTAGGACTTTGTAATTTCAATAAAATATCCAAACACACGATTATAACCAATTTTAAGTCCTTTGATGCCGGTGCGTTCACGCTCTTTTTGTTCGAGTGCGGCAATCCACTCTTTTCCATTCTTTTTCGCATATCTTAGTTCATCTAAGCGCTCATGGTATCCATCTTTAATAATATCTCCTTCTTTTACGGACAAAGGAGGATGTTCTGCAATTGCGGTTTGTAGAAGTTCAACCACTTCCAAACACTCATCTAAAGCTGATGCTAATTTTGGTAAGGCTATTAACTTACTAGAGATTAGATGTGCTTTAATT
The DNA here is from genome assembly GCA_041605715.1 of Paenisporosarcina sp. Lineage (GTDB taxonomy): Bacteria > Bacillota > Bacilli > Bacillales_A > Planococcaceae > Paenisporosarcina. The sequence goes on along the minus strand of JBFIXW010000031.1, from coordinate 4,298 downwards.
AAAGGGATTTGCATTAAGGATTGTCTTAACTGGCTTAAATCCCTTCCACTAGCAGTCCCAAATGAGATTCTTCCAATTAATCGCTCTAAATCATAAACTTCTTTTAGTGCTTCACGTAAATCTGCACGAACGAAATAAGCTTCAATCATTTCTTCGACAATGTTTTGACGTTCCTCGATTTGTAGACGATTCGCTAGGGGCTGATGTAGCCATTGTTTTAATTTTCGTGCACCCATTGCTGTGTTCGTTTCATCTAGAAGCCAATAAAGGGAACCCTTTTGGTCTCCACCACGTATCGACTGTATCAATTCTAAATTTCGTTTCGAATGAAAATCGATCGATAAGAAGGTATTTCTTTCTTGATACGTAAAAGGTTGAATATGTTCGAGCGAGCGCTTTTGTGTTCGATGTAAATATCGAATTAATCGATCACAAGCATCATGAACTTCTACCGGATTCTCGTTAAAATAAGGAAGATGTGAAGTTCCCACTTTCTCACTTTCCTCAATGGATAATAAAATCGATTGTGCTTTAGCAAATTCAGACAATAATACATACATATGTTCAGATACAATTAATTCTCGAATTGATAATGTTTGTAGTTCTTGCATCAAGCTTTTATCATCACCATTTAGAATAGTGCTTGACCCTTCTCCAGTCGATAAGTCTAAGTAACAGAACGCATATCGTGATTCATCTATTTCTTCTGCAGAAGCAATAAAATGATTCGATTTGCTATCCATATTCTTTCCTTCAATAATCGTACCAGGCGTAATTAATCGAACGACTTCTCGCTTAACGACACCTTTTGCAACTTTAGGATCTTCAACTTGTTCACAAATGGCTACTTTATAGCCTTTATGAATCAATGTTTCTATGTAATTTTGAGCAGCATGATGTGGAACACCACACATAGGGATACGTTCTTTCGATCCCCCATCTCTACTTGTCAATGTTATTTCTAATATTTGAGATGCTTCTACTGCATCATCGAAAAAGAGTTCGTAAAAATCACCTAAGCGAAAAAATAAAAAAGCATCGGTGTATTCAGATTTAACAGTTAGGTATTGCTGAATCATTGGCGTGTATGTTGTCATGTTGATACCTCTTTCAATTGTTGAAGCTATTCCTTCATTATAACAAAACACGTGCTGAGAAAAACAACTATTGCTACATCTTTGTATTTTAGGTGTTAATTCATTTCACTAAATTGGAAGGTGGTCGGCTATTTCTTTCGATTTCCACGGACGCAACGCTAGCGTTATATGTTTTTTCGCAAAAGTCTTCAGAAATAGCCGCCAACTACTAGTGTAATACCCTGGAGAATCTATACGAATGTTTTAATAATCAATAAATGTATGTTTAAGTAAAAATTTTTGACTATAGCACATACAACTTTTATTGGCATAATAATAATGAAAGCTTTACCGAATTCGCCAGACCTAGATACAACTAATGAGAAATTCCAAAAGCAAACGAATATTTTTCTGCTTTTAAGTTGAAATTTCTAATTGCACAATTTCCTTAATATAAAAAAAAGAGCCGGATTTTTTCCGGCTCATTAAAATGAAGACGATTCTTTTGATTCGTTAAATGAGGATGTAGATGAAGATGAAGATGACGAACTTTCATCTTGATATACCCATTCCTCTTCAAAATCTGAAGGGTGAACTGAAATACAAACTGTTGTTTCACCAACAACTTCAACCAACAACTCCCGCTCCACAGTTACTTGGAACTGCTCTCCATCTGGTGTAATGATGGCTTCCGTACAATTTGGTTGTTGTAAAACTCGTACATGCACTTCTTCAGATCCGTTTGATTCCCCATCTCGATAATGAAGTTTTATACGATCTCTGTATGGAACTGTTTCAGAAAATACGGATGTTTTCGAATGGTCGTGATGCGCATACCAAACGTTGACTTCATACTTCCCTGTCACTTCCACAAATTTTCCGTGTTTCTTCGCTGAATGCGTATGATTAATGACCCAACACCCTAAAATGCTGGAAGGGTTGTTAGGTGGACGAAGCGTTTCACAAGCTTCGACTTTTTTCTTCCCTTTGGCCACGACGGCTTTTGTCACAATTTGTCGTAAATATTTCAAACCCATCCTCCTCCGTTCGATTCCATTCATCATATGCACGGATTACCCATTAGGTGAAAGTACATTGTTTTTTCTTCATCGTAACTTTGTGCATTTTATATATATTGATGTCAAAAGAAAAAACACAACCAATTCCTTTTTAGGGGAATAGCTGTGCTTTTGGGTCATATTATTCACAAGAACCAGGTTTACTATTTTGAACGCGTGATCCAGTTTCACCACGAAGAATATCTCCCTCAGTGGATTCGATGATTTGGTTCGTCACTTGATTTGCAATTGTATTCGAAACAAGTTGAAGCAAATCATTGACATCCATTTGGGATTGTTTAAACTCTTCAACAATCGGAATCGTATCAATTTCTTCTTCAATTTTCTCGATTTTTCCTTCAATTAAAGACAAAGCCTTTTCTTTGCCATAATGTTGGAAATTAACAGCTTGTTTTTGCAAACTTTTCAAGCTTGCAATCTTTTCACGAATTTTTTGATTTTCATTAATTTGAGCTTCTGCTCGTTTAAAGAAATCAACTTCTTCTGTTTGTGCTATCATATCTGCAATTTCTTTTGCTTTCGCAATAATATCGTCTTTTGTAAATTCTGTTGTCATAAGACACCCACTTCTTGGCCGGATAGGACTTCAATAAGTTCTCCATATAATGACCATGTTTTTGTTTGATTGATTTTAATTGACACACGCTTTCCGATAATATCTTTTGGTCCTACAAAGTTAACCAATTTGCTCGTTCTTGTATAACCGGCAAGTACATCGGGATTTTTCTTGCTTTCACCTTCTACTAACACTTCAACAACTTCACCATTATATTTTTCCATCGCTTCAAGAGCGAATTGATTAACCAAGTTATTTAAACGCTGCAGACGGTGTTTTTTCACTTCCATTGGCACATTGTCTTCCATCTTCGCAGCAGGAGTGCCGTCACGAGGGGAATAAATATACGTGTATGCCATTTCGAATCCAACTTCTCTATATAAAGACATGGTTTCTTCAAATTGTTCTTCTGTTTCATTTGGGAATCCAACAATTATGTCAGTCGTTAATGCCACATTAGGTATAGCATACTTGATTTTTTGTACCAATTCCAAATATTGCTCTCGACTATACTTTCGTGCCATTAATTTCAACATACTTGTTGATCCAGATTGGACTGGTAAGTGAACATGCTCCACAAGATTTCCACGTTTGGCCAAGACACTTATTAAGTGGTCATCAAAATCACGAGGATGACTCGTTGTAAATCGAATTCTTTCAATATCAATTAAACGTAAGTCGTTCATTAAATTGCCTAATCGATACGAGGAGTCATCTAAATCTTTCCCATATGCATTTACGTTTTGACCTAATAATGTAATTTCCTTATACCCTTGTGCAGCAAGGTGTCGCACTTCTTGAATAATATCTTGAGGACGTCGACTGCGTTCTTTTCCACGTGTATAAGGAACGATACAATATGTACAGAATTTATCACAGCCATACATAATGTTCACCCATGCTTTTATATCACCACGTCTTACTTTAGGCAAGTTTTCAATGACATCGCCTTCTTTTGACCAAACCTCAATCACCATTTCTTTAGATAGATAAGCTTCGTGCAAAATATTAGGCAGGCGATGAATATTATGTGTGCCAAAAATCATATCGACCTGATCATATGTCTTGAGAATTTTATTAACCACCGATTCTTCTTGAGACATACATCCACATACACCGATTAAAACATCTGGATTATTTCGTTTCAATAATTTTAAATGACCCAATTCACCGAACACTTTGTTTTCTGCATTTTCACGAATGGCACAAGTATTTAATAAAACCACATTTGCCTCTTCAACAGTGTTCGTTGGTTCATAACCAAGACCCATAAATATTCCTGCCATAACCTCTGTATCATGTTCATTCATTTGACAGCCATAAGTCCGAATATAAAACTTTCGACCAAGCCCCATGTTTGCATACTCGGGTTCAATGCTAAAATCATGTTGGTATTCTACTTGTTCTTTCCCTCTTTTTTTTGCTTCTTTTAAGTTAGGAGGAACATAAACAGATTGAAAGTATTGACTATAGTCTTTACCTTCCTTGTTTTGCGGATTTATTTCTTTCACTTGAGAACTATTTAATCGCTGTTCTTCGTTCACGAGAACACTCCTTTGCCTAGTCACATCAGTTTAAATCTACATT
>JBFIXW010000030.1:0-20311 GCA_041605715.1 Paenisporosarcina sp. | reverse complement strand
TGCAATCACGGATTCATTAATTAGTGCAGCTCAACTGGCACCACTTTCGGCAAAAGAAGAACTTTGGAATATTCAACTGTACATGATTGAAAGTATGGATGCGAATGAAATACAGTCATTAGATCGTCAATTCTATCAAAAGAAAATTAATCGTTTAGCTGAATTGGTTGGTACAAAAACAATCAACTTAAACGATCATTCCACCGAGCATTAAAAGAAAGTTAATCAAAAATCAATATAAAAAAGAGCGCCGCGGGAAGTTGGCGCTCTTTATTCATTAATTAATATTCTTTTAACAAATCTGTTTTTTTCTCGTCCTTGTACTCAAGTACTTGATGAGAAGGATCATATGAATCACCATAAAAGTGTTCATCTTTAAACGTATGAATATTTTCATACGTCCATTTCATAGCTTTGTAGATTTCTAATTCATCACGATCTTCTGGAGACCAATATAAAATTTCAAGAACTGTGTTTTCTCCTGTAGCAAGTGATCGACGAATATAGCCGATTCGAGAGGCGTGTTTGAAATCTTCACGGGCGTAAAATTTCAAACGTTTTTCGGTGTCAGTATCTTCGTAGTTCACGGGCTCAACTTCAAGTAATATCGCTTTGTTTTTCTCTTTTAATTTATTTAATAACTTTCTACCCAGTCCTTCACCACGTGCATCTTTAGAGACGAATAAGTAGTCAACGAAGATGAAGTTCTCAAATTCTACGTACATGAGAACATGGTTTGGTCCTTCATCTTTTAAGTAGACATTGCCTTTTTCAGCTAGAAGTGTCTCCATGTGCTCTCTTGACTTCATTTCTTCGACTGGGAAATATTGATTTAGTTTTTCGTACCAATTCATACAAACAGTCTCCTTCCAAAGTTTTAGTTTGCCCGGAGTTTTTGTTTTAAGAGGTAAAATTATAGAGGAAAAAATTAGACGGGAAAAAACCCTCGTTGATATGTATACCCTATTCTACCACTAATAAACGTCTATATAAAATTTTTTTGCTAAAAGTACGTAATCCTTTTGTCGTAGTGTCACGTTATAGCCAGGAAAAATTAAAATGCGATGGCTAACATGTTTTCTATGTTCTCTAAAATATTGCCTATATACTACCTTACCAATTATTTATTTACATAGTTTACCCTTTCTACCTATAGATAACTTATAATATATTTAGAGTCATATAAAGGATGTGTCGGATTTGACAAAAAAATTATGGTTTCAAGTAGGCGTTGGTCTACTACTAGCATTAGTTATTATTCGAATGTTTATGGAAGTAAAAGGTATATTTTCTCCACTTCTCATTATAGGTCAAACCATTTTTCTTCCAATGTTAATTGGCGGAGTTCTATTTTATTTAACTAGACCGTTACTAAACTTTTTAGAATCAAGAGGATGGGCGAGATGGACAAGTATATTGGCTATTTTCGCTGCAATAGGCTTAGCTTTATGGTTATTCTCTTCAATGATTGGTCCAGCTGTAACGGAACAAGTTAATGCTTTTGTAAAAGATGCACCAGAGATTTCGAAAGATGTCGAAAATATGGTTGATTTTGCAATTAATCAAAAAGAGCGCTTACCAGAAGCGATTGAAAAGTCAATTGATGATCAATCTGTACGTGTGAATGAAATTGCAATGGAATTTGGCTCTTGGGTTGTCACATTTATTCAAAGCTTTTTCCAAGGATTATTTCTTTTAGTTCTTGTTCCATTCTTTCTTGTGTATTTGCTGAAAGACTATGAAAAGTTTGCACCGTTTATTGCAGGTTTTTTTAAAGGGCATCGCAAAACCTGGATTCGTAAAACACTTGTGGATATTGACATTACTCTAAAATCGTATATTCAAGGACAACTATTAGTTAGTTTTGCAGTTGGTATTATGTTGTTAATTGGTTATTTGATAATTGGATTGGATTATGCGTTGTTACTTGCTATTTTTGGAATGTTTATGAACGTGATTCCTTTCTTAGGACCATATATTTCAGTTATTCCAGCTTTAATTATTGGGTTTGTTCAAGAACCTCAATTAGCTTTATATGTTGCGATTATTATGTTGGTTGCTCAACAAATTGAAAGCAATTTAATCTCTCCTAATGTGATGGGGAAAGCACTAGATATTCATCCTCTAACTGTTATTACTGTTATTTTAGCAGCAGGTAACATTGCAGGATTATGGGGAATTATTTTAGCTATCCCAACATATGCAATTATTAAGACAATCATCAAAAATACGTATGCACATCGAATTGAAATACGAGATGCTGCAACAAGTACAGTAGACGAAGATTAAAAAAATCTCCTAACCCGAAAGTGGGTTGGGAGATTTTTTAAACAATGTTATGAAAGTATTAGATTTCGGGTAACAGGACAAAAATCAGTGTGCACCAAAATGGTGCACACTGATTTTTTATTAATCTGGGTAACGCTCTTCACTCGAAGAGTCATCTTTTGTTTTACGATGTTCTTTTTCATCTTTTACTTTTTGATTTAATTCTTCTACAGGAATGGCATCGACGGTTTTCATATCGTCATGCATGTCGAAAAGGCTTTCTTTATCCGTTTCAACAACATCTGGATTATCTAAATCACGATGTTTTTCGTCTTTACGATCACGTTCATTGAAAGGCTTATTTGTCATAATAAGTCGAACCTTTCTGGACCTTATTTACGCACCATATTTACTAACATATGAGCTAATGCGTGCTGTTGGTCTTTATCGCCTGATTTCCATAATTCTTGAAGCAAGTTTTCTTCACTATTGCGTGGCTCTTCATTATTAGCTAAGTATCCAGCAACCATTTCAGCTGTTTTAGCTAATTGCTCTTCACCTAAACCTAATTTTTCACCAGTTGCAACTTTACCGCCTAAATAAGATTTAAAGGTTGAAAAATTCGCTAAAATTTCATCTTTCTTTTCAGGACTAACTTTGTTTAATTCCTCTTGAACTTTACCTTGAATATTTTCCATGTCATTGACACGCTCCTTTTCATCTTCTTCTTAATAGGTTTATCCTAATTGTCCAAACCTAAAACCTATCCATGTGTAAAATGGGTATTATTAACTATGTAAAGGGCAGAATCCGCAAGCTTGTAAACCAGGTACATCTTTAGAAAAACAACAAGTTGTTCGAATTTTTGTATTGAGTAAAAGAGAAGGTTCTGAACCTTTTAGATAGGTGGCGAATAAAGAGTGCGTAGATATACCAGTCCACATGTCATCTTCCTTCAATAAATCAAGAACTTCTCTCGCTATTTCTGCAGTTGGAGTAGTGTTAAGCATCACATGAAAATGCCAAAGCATAAATCCGAAAACATTTTCCCATAAGGTTAGGGGAGAGACAGATGAATAATTTCGTAGAGCATGAATCATCGGTTGAATTTGTTCGTGTAAAATGTGATGAACTAATTCTTTAGGTGAAATAGTAGAAGTATCTTGATAATCTTTAGGTGAAATAAATGTACTCACACTCATATTGCCGTATTCATTTATTGCGCCAAATTGAACTTGATTTTCTTTGCCGATCCACATTTCTTCATATGTAATAAACATGACAAATTGAGTAGAGACAAACATGCCATATCTCCGCATGAAGTAAGAGGCAGCCACAGCGTCTTTTTCAATTCCAGTCACCGTTTTTATGACGGGGAGAATATTGACTTGATGTAATTGCTCCAGTGTGAATAAAGAATGCTTCGGCTGACTGATATACGTACTATACATATTCAATTGACGGATTTGATCGTTCGTTAGAGTAGTCATAGGTCAAGTATACAAATAATTTTGTAGAATGTGTTGACTTACTTACTGATAATGATTATCATTATCGTGTAAGGGATAATATTCCTTCTATATTAGTCAACATGTTAGGATGAGTCAGCGACTTTTCTCCAAATTGAAGCTGACATTTCACAAACTTAACCCCCCTCACCGTTAAGTTTTGTATATAAAAGATTCATGCGCAAATCGTGCGTATGAATCTTTTTTTTGTGTAAAATAATGTGTTTCATAACTTTTAAACAATGAAGATTGCTTAAAAATTTGTAAGGGTCCAAATAGATGATAGCTTTTCTTACTATCACAAAATTTATGAATATTTAAAAGAAAAACAAGCATAGGGGAAATACCCATGCCTGTTTTAATGATTTATTTAAAGTGCTTGCTTTTCGTATAATTGAACCATTTCAATGATTACCTTAGTAGCTTTCTCCATGTTATCTACTGAAATGTACTCGAATTTACCGTGGTAATTCTCGCCACCAGTGAAAATGTTTGGTGTTGGCATGCCCATATAAGAAAGTTGGGAGCCATCAGTTCCACCACGAATTGGAGAAATGATTGGTTCAATTGCTAAGTTCTCCATCGCTTCTTGAGCAATTGTCACAATATGTTTAACAGGTTCAATTTTTTCACCCATATTAAAGTATTGATCATTTATTTCAACTGTAATGGCATTAACTCCATATTCAGCATGGATGTCAGCAGCTGCTTTTTCAAAAATCGCTTTCTTCTCTTCAAATTTTTCGCGGTTAAAGTCACGAATAATATAAGAGAGCTTAGCTTCTTCAACATTGCCATTGAATTTCATTAAATGTATAAATCCTTCATAGCCTTCCGTTTTTTCTGGTACTTCACTAGCAGGCATTTTTGACTGGAACTTAGTTGCAATCGTCAATGCATTCACCATTTTATTTTTCGCAGAACCTGGATGCACACTAGTCCCTCGAGTAGTCACTTTCACACCTGCAGCGTTAAAACTCTCATACTGAAGTTCTCCGAGTGGACCGCCATCCATTGTATATGCAAATTTTGCATCAAACTTTTCAACATCAAATTTATGTGGCCCACGCCCAATTTCTTCATCAGGTGTAAACCCAACTCTTAACTTCCCGTGTTTGATATCTGGATTTTTAATTAAAAATTCCATTGCAGTCATGATTTCAGCAACTCCGGCTTTATTATCGGCCCCTAAAAGAGTTGTTCCATCGGTCGTGATTAATGTATGTCCAATATAATTATTCATTTCTGGGAAGTCCTCAGGTGACATCACAGTATCTTCATTTAACTGGATTGGTCCACCTTCATAACAATCAATTCGTTGAGGATTCACGTTTTTACCCGTGTAATCAGTCGTTGTATCGACATGAGCCAAAAACCCAATTGTCGGGATGTCTCGATCGGTATTCGCAGGAAGAGTCGCAAATAAATAGCCATATTCATCTAGAGTAATATCCTCCATACCAATAGCTGCTAATTCTCTTTCTAATTCATATAGTAAATCCCATTGACCAGGAGTGGAAGGACAAGTTGTGCTTTCCGCATCTGATTGGGTATCCATTTGAGCATAACGCACGAGGCGTTCGATTAACGTTTCTTGCATAAGTCCAACTCCTTAGTTCATTTCTACACTTAGTTTATCACTTTACAACATTTGACGAAATAATGATTACGTAAAATCTTATTTTCAACGGAATAAAGAAAGTTCTATTAAATTTTATCTCAAAAACCTAGCTTCCGAGACTTTTCGAATTATTATCTGCTTTTTTAAATTTAAGGACTTGAGAAACACGTGGTTCGGTGCCAGCCTTTATACGTAAAATATTTTCTCGATGTTTCCAAATGGCTAAGGTTAAAAGCGCGAATGCTATAACACTGGGCCAAATATTATCGGCAAACCAAAGGGCATACCCATTAAAAGTTAAATATAAAAATAAAACGCCTATAAGTATGTAATCAGTTATAAGAGACATAACAATTAGGCCAACCAAGCCAATTAAACCCATCTTCCAATCAAGAGCGAATAAGACGCCAATAACTGCAGCAGTTCCTTTACCCCCATTAAACTCCATCCAGACAGGGTAATTATGGCCGATTACGACCATGAAACTCATTAAAAATAAAAGAGAATGTTGAAATCCCGAGAATGTCTGCAAGCTGGAAATTAGGAAAGATCCAATAAAAACCGCTACAAAACCCTTCCCAATATCAAAGATTGCCACGAGTATCCCATATTTCCACCCTAATACAATTGTTGCATTGGAAGCGCCAGAGTTTTTAATACCATTTTCTTTCACATTGGTGCCGGATAACTTTTGGGCAATAATGGAACCATGTAGGCTACCGATCAAATAACCACTTATAATAATTAAACCTATATTAAACCACATATTCATCATATGAATTCACCTCTGTAATTTAGTAAACGTTTATATAGATTATTAGTTTCGTTATTTAGGAAATTAAATTGATTTCAATGGTTAAAGATAAGCCACCTATTTTTCGCTCTGCAAACATTCTAAGAAATTTTATTGAGAATTTTATTGAAAATCGAATAAATAGCAGTAAATATAATATTTAAAATCATTTACTAACCCTTGAACTATTCGTAAAATCATAAATTTAAAATAGATGAGATTTTAATCCTATGCCATTTTTTCGGTGCTTTTTCAGAAGTTAAATAGTGAATTTTACAATGCCCTCCAAATATTTTTTATATACGTGTAGCAATAGGTGGCAACTCTGATGGGAGTGGCGAGTTCAGATGAGTGGAAGCTGTGAGCTTAGATAATAAGGCTCACGGATTACGCAGAAAGCGTCTTCCTGGAGCGAAACAAGTAAATGACCGATTACATGATACTTTCTGAGAATGCCTGCTTTACCGAAAAGAATGTTAATTGAGAAACGAACCAAAATAAAAAGCCAAGCTCTCATGAAAAAGAGCTTGACTTAAGAATTATGATTTGGATATTTTCATTTTCTTCGCTTCATCTGCTAATGATTTATAGAGAGAAATCATCATTAAGAGCATGATAAAGGAGAATGGGAAAGCTGCGACAATTAGCATGCTCTGAAGAGCTGATAAACCATTTGCTGATAATAAAATAACAGCGATAGATGATTGAGCTAAACCCCAAATAATTTTTACTATATTTGATGGATTCAATGATCCATTTGTCGTCTGCATACCAAGTACAAAAGTTGCAGAATCGGCAGATGTAATAAAGAACGTACTGATTAAGATTACTGCAATTATTGATAGAACCATCGACAATGGCAATTCATTAAATACCGCAAATAACGTTTCTTCCGTAGCTAGTTCCATACCTACTAAATCTTTTACCTTATCTTGAATATTAATGGCTGTAGATCCAAATGCTGAAAACCAAAAGAAGCTAACGATAGATGGAAGCAATAATACGCCAGTTAAGAACTCACGTATAGTCCGTCCTTTTGAAACGCGGGCGATGAAGATACCTACGAATGGTGACCAAGAAATCCACCAAGCCCAGTAGAATATAGTCCATCCATTAATCCAATCACGGTTTCCGACATCAAGTGGAGCAGCACGGAAACTCATGCGAACGATATTTTGAACGTAGTTACCTAATGTATCCGTAAACATGTTAAATATCAAAAGTGTTGGTCCTAAAATAACTACAAGAATCAAAAGAGTAACAGCTAAAATCATGTTTACGTTGGATAAGTATTTAATTCCTTTACTTAAACCTGACCATGCTGACATTAAGAATAAAACCGTTACTACTGCAATAATGATGACTTGAACCCCAAAAGAATTTGGTATTCCAAAAATGTAAGATAAGCCACCGTTAATTTGAACAGCACCGAAGCCAAGTGTAGTTGCGACACCGACTACAGTTGCAAATACTGCGAAAACATCTACTAAAACGCCCCATGGACCGTTCATTTTGTCTCCGAAAATCGGCTTCAATGTTGCGGAAATTAACCCAGGTTCTCCTTTACGGAACTGGAAGTATGCAAGCGCTAAAGCGACAATGGCATAAATGGCCCATGCATGTAATCCCCAATGGAAAAACGTATAACGCATGGATTCTCGGAAGGCTTCACGTGTACCAGGATCAGCAGTTGCAGGGCTAACTGCATAATGTGACAATGGTTCAGCAGCTCCCCAAAAGACAAGACCTATTCCCATTCCAGCTGAAAACAGCATAGAGAACCAAGAAATTCTTGAATACTCTGGACGGTCGGTATCTTTTCCTAAACGGATTTTACCAAATGGACTGAAAATGATAAACACTGTAAACAATACCATAATTGAAACTAAACCTAAGTAATACCAGCCAAATGAAGACGTTATAAATGATTGCATATTTCCCGTGATGGTTTCAAAACTGGCAGGTGCTAAAGCTCCGTACCCAACAGCTAAGACGACAAGTGCTAGAGTAATCCAAAAAACATTTGTAATATTCTTCATGTTTCCCCCTCGTTTTTCTCTTTTATTTGTTGACACAATAGTTCAGCTTACCCAACTTAACTGCGAATGTCAAACAGACCGTTGATTAAAGTATGCGTCATGTTTCATTTTCCTAGTCATTAGACATGAAATAAAGTAACTAATACTTAATACCTGTATTAAGTGAATTGTAAACCTAATTTTAAAAAATTAATCTTCATCTTTCACATCTATATCTTCAGGTATTGGCGTGTTTCTCCATTCATCAATTTGTCGTTTCATTTCTTCAACTTGATCAAGATGACTTTCGAATTGTGCTTGGTTAATTAAAAATTGGTCACCGTCATGAACCGCTTTGATGCGTCCTTCTAACACATAATCTCGTACTTGGTGGATTGGCATCGATAAATAAACAGCAGTTTCTTCTATTGTTAAATACATAAACGCAACACTCCTCTTATAAGTAGTATAGATGACGAAAATGTGTATCTCAAGATGTACAATATATGGTAAAGTACAGTCAACAACATCTAGAGGTGACGACATGAAAACTATCATTCCATATTTGCTTGTCCTGTTCGCAGCAATTCTTTGGGGAACAACAGGGACAGCTCAAACTTTTCTCCCGCAAACTGCACAACCTCTAACCATCGGGGCTTCACGCTTAGCAATTGGAGGATTCTCCTTACTTATTATTATGCTCGTCATGAAAAAAATCAGTTTTGGCACCTGGCCTTGGAAGTTAACGATCATCGCAGCGATTTGTATGGCGTTATTTCAACCACTATTTTTCACTTCAGTGCGAGTTACTGGAATTGCCATCGGTACAGTTGTTGCGATTGGAAGTGCTCCGATTTTTTCGGGATTGATTGAGTGGCTTTTTCTGAAACTAAAACCTTCACGAGCATGGATGGTGGCCACAGCGCTTTCAATCATCGGATGTGGGATGTTGTTTTTGAATAAAGATGCGCTTACTGTCAATCCGGTAGGTGTTACATTATCTTTATTCGCAGGATTCGTCTTTGCTATTTACACGATTGTTAGTAAATTTTTATTAGAAAAAGTTGAAGCCATTCCTGCGGTAGCGATGACTTTTTCAATGAGTGCATTTATGCTAATGCCGTTTTTATTCATTTTCGACAGTTCATGGGTGACTGAACCTAAGAATATAGGGACGATTCTTTATTTAGGAATTATGACCACAAGTGCTGCCTACATATTGTATTTGTTTGGATTAAAGAAAGTTCCTTCATCTTCAGCTGTTACTCTAAGCTTAGGTGAACCTTTAACAGCAGCAGTATTAAGTGTCGTTATTGTAGGAGAAATTCTAAGTCCGATATCCTGGGTTGGTGTCTTCCTTTTACTTGGTGGGATTATCGTTCTCACATTTAGCGGAAGAAAACGTACAAAAAAAATTTGAATAAGACTAACGCGTCTCTGTATATAGGGACGCTTTTTTTGTTGCTACTAATTTAATGCTTTTAGATTCTCATTTAAATAAATAAAACAGCAACCAACATATTAAATATGTTTACTTCATCAAACTTTCTTAAGAATTTCTTCATAAATACCCTACATATTTGTTAAGAATTGTCGTTTACAATTAGATACATGAGAAGAACAAGAAGAGGTGGAACGGATGACTCAATTTACGGTTTTAGTAACAGATGACGATCAAGATATTCGAGACGGCATTGAAATTTATTTAAAAAACGAAGGTTATCACGTGTTAAAAGCATCTGATGGAGTAGAGGCACTTGCATTGTTGGAAAAGCATGAAGTTCATTTAATCGTACTTGATATCATGATGCCGAATATGGATGGATTTCAAGCGACGTTTAAAATTCGAGAAGAACGAAACATTCCGATCATCATGTTAAGTGCAAAAGCGGAAGATTCGGATAAAATTCATGGATTATCTGTTGGAGCAGACGATTACGTCACAAAACCATTTCATCCAATGGAATTGATTGCCCGTGTGAAATCACAGTTAAGACGATACGTGCATTTAGGTACTTTTGTAGACAAAAAAACGACAATCGCTATAAATGGTTTAGCGCTGGATTTAGATTCACGTGAATTAACCTTAGATGGTGAACCAGTCAAATTAACACCCATTGAATTTAAAATAACTGAGTTATTAATAACGAATGCAGGGCGAGTATTTTCCATTGGTGATATCTACGAACGAGTGTGGAATGAGCCAGCTTATAACGCTGAAAATATCGTGGCGGTACATATACGAAAAATTCGTGAAAAGATCGAAACAGATCCGAAAAATCCAAGGTATTTAAAGGTGGTGTGGGGCGTTGGCTACAAAATCGAAAAGTAAAGTTTCTCATTGGTTATCCATCGTAGCACTAACGATTGGGATGCTTAGTCTTATGTATTGTTATTCGTTTATTCAACAACTGTTTGAGCAAGGATTTTTCCATTCCAATCGAACGATTGTGCAACTAACAAGGATTTTAAGAGGGGGCGTTTAATAAATGAAGAGAATAGCATGGATATTCGTTGGCTTAATCAGTTTTACATTATTTGCTCTTTTAACGTTCCCTGAACATGCAACGAAGTACATTGGATCAAATTATTATGAAACGGAAGAATTTAAATGGAGTGTAGATCAAATAATTGAAGCTTTTGGCCCTGTCCTTTTAAATCCATTAGACGTGGAAGAGGAAATAGAGAATCTTTCGGTGGATGCTTCTGAAGTTCAACAATATCGAGATTTCTTTGGTACTCAAGTTGATCAAATCCGAAATGTGCAAGATCAATACCAAACTTTGATTAATGATGCAGAAATGAATAATAATATAGTCTTAAGCAATGAACTTAAAAAAGAACGGGATTTAAAGATCGATGAAATCCGAAAAAACTTTGAAGATGATGACGTGGTTGAAGAAAAAATACTTGCAGCGAAAAAAGAAGAATTACAAAAGTATGAAAAGAAATTATCCAAAGTAAAGTCAAAATCGGAAGAGATACGCAATTCATTTGCCTACGATTTAGTTAATACGGAAACAAATGAACGATTTACTTTCGGTGATTTAAAAGCGCCAGCACTTTATCGGGCATCATATGGAGGCGAAACTAGAAATTTATATGTGTCGCCTTTGAATGCAGATATTTCCTCTTTCGTTAGTGATGAACTTAGACCATTGAATATTTATGATATTCATGAATTAATCAAATTTGAATCAGCTCAATACACGGGAACTATTGCAATGCTAAAAAGTGGTTTTCCGAGAGATTTTAATCATGAAGCAACAATGTTTCAACGAAGCAAATGGATATTTTTCACCATTTGGGCCTTGGGTTTATTAACCGCAGGTATAGCCTTTAAATTGTATAAGACGAGAAAGAAAGAAGTTCTGAAATTTTCCACTCCATTACTATTAAAGAAATTAAACTTGGAGTTAAGGTTAGTGGGTGTCTTAGTTGCTCTATTGGGTATTCCTTTGACATTTTACTCTTTACTAAATTATTTAAAAAATCCAATGAATTTATATGCTAGTACCATTTTTGATAGTATCATTCTGTTTGCTATTTTAATGGCACTGATGTCTATAACTATGTTACAAATCTTGTGGTTGTACAGAGATATCAAGAATGAAGGATATAAAAAGTACTGGGAAAATAGCTTGAGTCAGAAACTCCTTTTCACGATGAAAAATGCTTTCTTAAAACGTTCATTAGGTATTCAGATTGTACTTCTTTGTTCTGTTGTGTTTTTAGCAGGGATAGGAGTTCCAATTATTCTCATGGTGCCGGAGTTAATACTAATCTATATTCCGTTATTTATCATATTTGTCTTACCCGCGCTGTATTTTTTATTCAAACGAGTTGCCGATTACAATAAACTCGCGATGGCTACAGAACAAATGTCGAAAGGACAGTTAATTAGTGATATCCATATTCGTGGGAAATCCGTTTTAGCAGAACATGCCAAACACTTGAACAAACTTCGAGAAGGTGTGCGTGTATCGCAATCTGAACAAGCTAAAAGTGAAAGATTGAAAACGGAATTGATCACGAATGTAAGTCATGATTTGAGAACGCCGTTAACGTCGATTATTACCTATACGGATTTATTGAAAAATCCAGATTTACCCTTAGAAGAACGCTTATCTTATGTAGGAATATTAGATCGGAAATCACAAAGATTAAAGACATTAATCGAAGATTTATTTGAAGTGTCAAAAATGGCGAGTGGCAATATGGAATTGCTAAAACAGCGAGTAGATTTAACACAATTAATGCAGCAAGCCTTAGCCGAGCATGAAGAAGATATCCAAACAGCGGGTCTAGATTTCCGAATCGCTAAACCAGACGGTGCGATCTTCGCATTAGTTGATGGACAAAAATGGTGGCGCGTATTGGATAATTTAATCGTGAACGCGATTAAGTACACTCTTCCAGGAACTCGTGTATATGTCACATTAAAAGAAATGGATGGGTGTGCGCATTTTACCATTAAAAACGTCACGAAATATGAGCTTGGAGAAAATGTGGATGAATTGTTTGAACGTTTTAAACGTGCCGATACATCTCGTCATACAGAAGGGTCAGGATTAGGGTTAGCCATATCGCAATCCATTGTCGATTTACACGGTGGATCTATGAAAATTGAAGTGGATGGGGATTTATTTAAAGTGACGGTATCAATACAGATTATGTAATAGATGAAAGGGCTGTTTCAAAAATCATTGATTTTTGAATCAGCCCTTTTTTATTCGGAAAAATAGGGCTGATTACATTGAAAATCTTATTCGAATTAGAATGATTTCAATCGATTGACTCATCCTTTCTAAAAGGAGATGAATTCTGTTATGCAAAAACCGATTTTGTTATTAGGAATGGCATTATTAGCGCTTCTTTTTATTGGACTTAATTTTGCTAACACCGAGCTTTCAACTTTAGCTCAAGAACAACAACACGAAACGCCTTCTTATGCGAAGTGGGGATTACTCGCTGTGAAAGAAACGAAATTGAAATATCCAAATGCAGATATTATTGACTACTTACATCAAGGAAGAGAAGTCAATGGAGATTCAACATTTGAAAATTTTAAGCTTTGGTTAAAAGAAGGTGACAAGGAATTCGGCGTTTTTATAAAAATTGAATTCAATTCTGAGACGGAAGAATTAGTTGGTATTGAATTTGAGGAAACGTCTAGATAAGGCTATATGAGCATTTATTTCAGTTAAAATAAAACATGTAAATACCTATTATAAGCACACCAATATCTGCAGATATATGAACAATCCAACCGGGATAGATGGTGCCACTTGCTTTATTTAGCCATTGAAAGAGTAATCCGCCGATCAACAGGCCGATGACAGCAATCAGCAGTATCGGCCAATCAAACCATGGTAAAAAAATAGCGATATGGTAAATGGCAAATAAGAAACTTGGCATATACCACTGCCATTTGGTTTTCTGAAGTAAATCAACAAGCCATCCCCTAAAGAAAAACTCTTCTAAAAAAGAATTGCCGAACAAGATGTATAATGCCACAAAAGGAAAATTTGACATGTTAACGCCTACTCTTGTTTCAAGATCCATTTTTAAGGTAGCCAAATCGATTTGATTTCGAAAAAGAATAAAGGCACCCATTATTGTAACCATTGTGAGGAATCCTAAAATGAATGGATCGACAAGATGACTCTTTTTCAATTGCTGCTTATTCAAAATGTTGCCATTCATGCGGATTATATAAATAAGTGGAAGCACAGCGAATAAAATGATTTTCGCGAGTGTCTTCCATATGTAAGTAACTTCAATACCTTGTTCAATCCATAATAAAATTAAAATACTAATGAAGGGGTACAGTATGACCGGTTTTTTCATTTAAATCACTCCCATTTACATGGACGAATCTTGTCTAAAAAGGATTCGAAGCGGGTAGATACAAATAGTCAATAAAATAAAGAAGGTGACTAAATGAAGACTTCAAAATGGATGGATTTACGTGTGCGCTTTAGACATATAATATTTGCAATCATTGGATTTGTATTGTTAGTAAGTGTTGCTACAATCGGTTTTATGACGATTGAAGAATTATCTTTTTTTGACGCGTTTTATTTAACGATAATTTCTTTAATGACGGTTGGATATGGAGATATCGTTCCAGAATCAGAAGCTGGTAAACGGTTTGCTCTAGTCTTGATTCCTTTCGGTGTTGCAGTGGTTACCTATGCAACAGGGGCATTGGCATCTTATTTCATTGAACATCAACTTTCAGAAAAGGTGTGGAATAAAAGAATGGAACATACAATTAAAAATTTAGAAAATCACATAATAGTTTGCGGTTTGGGTCGAGTCGGAAAACAAGTTTTTGAACAACTTCAAGAAGAGGATATTCTTGTTGTTTATATTCATGATTCAGAAGAAGAGATGCTGGCGGTTCTTCCTGAGGGGACACTCCGTATTATAGGTAGTCCATTAGAGGAAGGTGTTCTTAGGGAAGCGAATGTGGAAAAAGCTCGCGGTTTAATAGCTGCATTACCAAGCGATTCTGATAATGTCTTTATTACTATTAAATCCAAAGCTTTAAATGAAGATTTAGAGGTAGTATCACGTGTAGAGCTCGCTGGTTCCGAAGAAGTGCTATTAAGAGCGGGTGCCAGTCGGGTTGTAAATCCTTCTACAATTGGCGGAAGAGAATTAGTAAGCTCTGTTTTAAGACCTGAAAGTACGGATTTAGTGAATTTATTGATTCATACGAAAGAAAAAAATCAAGCTTTAGAAGAAGTGAGACTTGAACACGCGTGTGATTTCGTAGGGAAATCTTTAAAAGATGCGGCAATCCGTCAACAGATGCACGTGACTGTGTTAGGGATTCGTAGAGATGGAGAGCTGATTAGTAACCCAGGTGCAGAGGAAGTATTACAAAAAAATGATGTACTAATTATTTATGGAGAAAAAGGAGCAAGTGAAGCGTTTAAAAAGAAATGCTTAGGGTAAATAGATAGAGATGAAGAATTTAACTATTTTAAAATTAAAAGGAGGACACCACATGTATGATCGTTTGTATTGGAGAGATACACTCTCTTTTTTACCAGAACTTTTATTAGCATTACTGGTATTATTAATTGGATTTTTTGTAGCAAAGTTCTTGGAGAATTTAACGTATAAAGTATTGCGTAAATCTCGTGTAAATGAGCGCTTAGGGAATAAAAATGAAAAATGGACGGTTGAAAAAATCATTAGTAAAGTCGTCTTCTTTATCATATTAATTCTAGCATTTGTACTATTCTTTAATATTTTAAACTTAAATACAATGGCAGCACCATTTGTTTCTATGTATTCCGGATTAACTGGCGCGCTGTTAAACATTTTAAAAGCAGGATTAATTCTATTGTTTGCGTGGGTCCTAGCTACCATCGTGAAGAAAGTCATTTTAATGGCTGGCAATAAGCTAAACTTAAACAAATATACTGGAAAAGCAGGTTTAGAACCTACACCAGCTGACCAAGCAAAATGGACTGAAACAGCAGCTAACGTTGCTTATTATTTAATCTTCTTATTGTTTATTCCAGCAATCTTAAATGCATTAGGCATCGATGGCTTAAGTGGACCATTTGAAGGTATGTTAGAAAGCTTCTTTACATTCATTCCGAAACTAGTATCTGCGGCAATTGTCTTCTTTATCGGCTTATTGGTTGCTAAATTAGTTCGTAATTTACTCGAGAAATTCTTGCAATCTGCAGGCACAGATCGTTTAGCAGATCGTTTAAACATCTCGTCTTTCTTTGAAGGGACAAGCATTAGTAAAGTTGTAGGAATCATCGCGTTTATCTTAATAATGATTCCAGTTTCCATTACTGCTTTAGAAATTTTAGATTTAGATGGAATTTCAGAACCAGCAATAGGAATGTTAAATGATATTTTAGCAATGTTACCGAAGATTGCAGTCGCAATCGTACTAGTATTAGTAGGTATTGTTGTTGCTAAATGGGTAAAAGACATTGTCGTTTCATTACTTGAAAAATTGGGTGTAAACTCAATTTTCGGTAAAATGGGCTTCAAATCTGGAACTGGTACAGCTCCATCATTTGCAAAACTACTTGGAACTGTCGTTCAAGTTGTAATCATTC
Source organism: Paenisporosarcina sp. (assembly GCA_041605715.1). Taxonomy (GTDB): domain Bacteria; phylum Bacillota; class Bacilli; order Bacillales_A; family Planococcaceae; genus Paenisporosarcina. Next base: position 4,004 of record JBFIXW010000030.1, on the reverse strand, counting down.
TATTATTTGTAGTAGAAGCACTGCAATTACTTGAACTTGAATTTATGGTCACTTTAGCAACTGGTATTTTTGCTTACTTGCCATCAGTTCTTGCAGCAATTATTATTCTAGCTGTTGGATTCTGGTTAGCTAACTTAGCAGAGCAATTAGTTGGAAGCGTAATGAGTCATTCATCTGGTTCACCGCATGTACTACGTTACGTAGCAAAATATGCGATTCTAGCATTCGCATTCTTTATGGCACTAGATCAATTAGGAATTGCTGCTTCAATTATTAACTCAGCCTTCATATTAATCTTAGGTGGAGTTGCTCTAGCATTTGGTCTTGCATTTGGTCTTGGTGGACGTGAACATGCATCTCGCTACTTAACAAAAATGGAAAAGAGTTTACAAGATGCAGAAGTTTCGAAAGAGAACTATAAAGCTGAAAAAGAATCAATTAAAGAGTCAATGAAAGAAACGTTTAAAGATGCATCAAAAAAAGAACAAAGTTTATATGGTAATACACCACATGTAGATGAAGTTCAACAAGCTGCTCCAATCAATCCAATCGAAGAAGGCTTTAACACGCCAACTGTAGATGAAGAACATCCATATGATGAAACTCCTCCAAATGAGGGTTCAACTTTTAACAAGGATGCTCATGATAGTTGGAACAATACGAAACCTAAAGACGATCCTTTCCGTCCATAAATTTCGGAATAGATGGAAACAGCAACTCCTTTTAACTAAGGGGTTGCTGTTTTTTTGTTGAATAAAAAGTTTCCGTATTATATATACGAGATGAACAGCGCGCTGCTTGAGCACGACTTACCAAATTATTTTAGTAAGAAAGTGGTCGGCTATTTCTGAATACTCCTCTGGAAAACCGAAATACGGTTTACGCTACAGTTGTAACTGTCACAGACCGAATGGCCGAGGAGACTAGTTTTTCTCCGGGGAAAATAAATGGTATATCCGATCATTTAATTTTAAAAAGTATTCTAATTAAAGTAATCTTTTTCTACATTTCCTTCGTTAGCTAGAAAACGAATAGGAAACGGAGGAGTAAAAATGAAATTGTTTTTAGGAATGATAGTTATGGGTAGTATGTTGGTTCTTGGTGCATGTAGCGAAGAAGGACAACCGATTGAAAAAGATACCATGGAAGAAACTGTGACGGAAGAGGAGGTAGTGGAAGAGGAGGTAGTGGAAGAAGAGGTAGTGGAAGAAACAGAGACACAGGAAGCTGAAACACCAGAAGAATCAACTACTGATGCCCCTGAAGCAACTAAGGGAGAAGCTTCGCCTTTATTGAAAAAAGGTGAGTCAACTAGTTTCGTTTTCAATGAAGCTGGAGAATTTGCTATTTATTGTGAGCCTCACCCAGTAATGAAAATGAAAGTAGTTGTTGAAGAGGGTGCGGAACTATCAGGTGATGTTTCTTTAGAAATCGCGGATTATGAATTTAGTGAAGAAGCCGTTACAGTAGCTCCAGGGACGGTTATTACTTGGACAAACCAAGATTCAGCACAACATAACGTTGCGTTTGAATAAGTAGTTAACAGCTTAAAAAAATAAATTCAGATAAATCGTTTATTTTTCATTTCCTTCTTCAATTGATTCGGATACGCTTAATAAATATTGAATCAAGAGGTGTGGGGAAATGGAAATATTAGGTCAAATGAATTTCGCGCGAATTTACACACAAGGTAGATTGCAATCAGTGAAAGAAGAACAATGGGATATTCAACCTGAAGGATTTCAGAATACAATACGCTGGAATGTCGGTCATATTTTTGTCTCAATGGAAACGTTAGTACAAAGGGCTTTACCAGAGTATGAACCTGTTCACGCCGAATGGATTCCTTTATTTGCTCCGGGAACGAAACCAGCTGACTGGACAGTGGAGCCTCCGTCAAATGAGGAATTGCTAACTGCACTTGCTGAACAACCAGCACGGATTCATGCTGAGTTAGAAGGAAAGTTAAATCAATCTTTACCTGAATCAATGAAAATCGGTAAATTTCACGAGATGGGAACTGTTGAAGCCTTAATTCAATTCGCAGTTTGGCATGAAGGTATTCATTCGGGCATCATTTCGGCAATGAGAAAAATTAACGTCTATTAACAAAATGGTCTCAACTCCAAGGTTACTTGGGATTGAGACCATTTTGACGAGTAAATCGAATAAGTTGACGAGTAAAATTCAAAAAGTGACGAGTAAAATCAGATTGACTGCCAAATAGAGCAGTTAGCTCTTCGGAACTAGCCCTGTTGAAAAGCATAAACAACTGCTTGTGTTTGGTCCTGCACATCAAGCTTAAAAAGAATATGACTCACATGCGTTTTGACCGTTTTAATCACGATAAATAACTCATCCGCAATTTCTTGATTACTATGTACTTTTGCGATCAAGAGTAAAATCTCATTTTCACGTTCGGTTAATTCTTCATGAAGAGGACGTTCATTACCATAGTGGTAGAAAGTCTTCCAGCTTTTCGGTAGAATGATAGTGAGTGAATATTCATTCAATTTTGAAATTAAAGAGGTGCTCCGATGAGAGAAGTCGTGATTATAGAAGGTGTTCGAACAGCGGTTGCAAGAAGAAAGGGAAGTCTTTCACATACGAGAGCTGACGATTTAGCCGCAATGGTTTTAGATCAGCTTGTTCAAAAAGCTGGCGTCGATAAAAGCCTAGTGGAGGACGTGATATTAGGTTGTGTCTCTCAAGTAAGTGAACAAGGTGGAAATATCGCACGAACGGCTGCACTTATTGCAGGTTTTCCATCTTACGTTCCAGGCGTTACGATTGATCGTCAGTGTGGATCGAGTCAACAAGCGGTCCATTTTGCAGCTCAAGCCATCGCTTCAGGTGATATGGAGATTGTCATTGCTGGTGGAGTAGAGAGTATGACGCGCGTGCCTATGTTTTCAAACATGGGTGATTACAAGCCAAGTCCAAATCTGAAGAAGTCTTATGAAATTATAAATCAGGGGTTATCAGCTGAACGTATAGCTGAGAAATGGGATTTATCACGTGAAGAGTTAGATACCTTTTCTGTGCAAAGTCATGAACGCGCACTAAAAGCCATTCAATTAGGACATTTTGAAAAAGAAATCATCCCACTAGAAGTTGAACAAGAGGATGGATCGATCAAAACGTTTTCTGTCGATGAAGGTCCGCGACCAGGAACAACAATGGAAGTACTCGCGGGACTGAAAACGGTTTTTGACCCTAATGGACGCATTACAGCTGGAAATGCGAGTCAAATGAGTGACGGAGCTTCGGCGGTGTTATTGATGTCACGTGAAAAAGCGGATGAGCTTGGGTTGAAGCCACGTGCAAGAATTGTTGCACGAACTGTTATTGGTTCTGATCCAACTTTAATGTTAACTGGACCAATTGCAGCCACTCGAAAAGTATTAGCAAAAGCCAATATGACAATTGAAGATATGGATTCTTATGAGGTAAATGAAGCATTCGCACCCGTACCACTTGCATGGTTAAAAGAAATCGGTGCTGACCCAGAAAAACTTAATCCAAATGGTGGAGCCATTGCGCTTGGTCACCCACTTGGTGCAACAGGTACGAAGCTGCTCGTCTCTTTATTACACGAATTAGATCGCACGAACGGTCGTTACGGACTGCTTTCCATTTGTGAAGGTATGGGTATGGCGAATGCAACAATCATTGAAAGGTTAACTGACGCGGAGGTTAATGCATGAAGATGAATGAAGTTATATCAATTGTAACTGGCGGTGCTTCTGGTTTAGGTGAAGCAACTACGCGTCATTTAGTTGAAGGTGGTGGGAAAGTCGCTATCTTTGACTTAAATGAAGAACGCGGGCTTGCTCTGGTGAAGGAGTTAGGGGAAGAAAACTCATTTTATTTGCAAACAAATGTGACGGACGCTGAACAAGTTGAAACAAATGTAGCAGCAGTAGTAAAACATTTTGGGGCAATAAATTCTTTGGTAAATTGTGCAGGCATTGCGACACCTGGAAAAGTGATTTCTCAGAAAG
>JBFIXW010000029.1:0-20422 GCA_041605715.1 Paenisporosarcina sp. | reverse complement strand
GGCAGAAGCTCACCAATTATGGGTCAAACGCCAAATTATTGCGAGTTTGCGCCAAATTATCACGTAGTAACGACATATTTTGAATAAATATCGCCATATTATTCATCATTTGCGCCATATTCATAGTTAACTTATGAGAACTTTTGTATGAATGATCTGTTCGGGCAGAAGCTCACCAATTATGGGTCAAACGCCAAATTATTGCGAGTTTGCGCCAAATTATGGGTGGCTAGCGCCAAATTATCACGTAGTAACGACATATTTTGAATACGTATCGCCATATTATTCGACATTTGCGCCATATTCATTGTTAACTTATGAGAACTTTTGTATGAATGATCTGTTTGGGTAGAAGCCTGCCAATTATGGGTCAAACGCCAAATTAAGACGAGTTTGCGCCAAATTATGGGTGACTTGCGCCAAATTATCACGTAGTAACGACATATTTCGAATACTCATCGCCATATTATTCGACATTTACGCCATATTCATTGTTAACTTATGAGAACTTTCGTATGAAGCATCTGTTTGGGTAGAAGCTCACCAATTATGGGTCAAACGCCAAATTAAGACGAGTTTGCGCCAAATTATGGGTGGCTTGCGCCAAATTATCACGTAGTAACGACATATTTCGAATACCTATCGCCATATTATTCGACATTTGCGCCATATTCATTAGCAACATGAATTTTCAATCAAGGACTGCTACCTCCTATTGGCTAATGATATTTCCATGCAAAAAACCCGTCTTCTTAAGAATAAGAAGACGGGTTTAGGAATAGTATGAATATAAGTGAATTAAACGGTTTGCATTACTTTCTCATCTGTTGATTCAGTATTAACACGTTCAATATCTGCACCTAATGCTTGTAATTTTAAATGGAAGTTAACATAACCGCGATCTAAATGGTATAGCTCAGTAACACGTGTAACGCCTTCGGCAGCTAATCCAGCTAGAATAAGAGCTGCAGCTGCACGTAAGTCTGTTGCTGCTACTTCTGCACCTTGAAGATCTGAAGGGCCTTGCATGATCACTGAACGACCTTCAATTTTCACATTCCCGTTCATGCGTCGGAATTCTTCCACATGCATGAAGCGGTTTTCAAATACAGTTTCAGTTACGATACCAGTACCTGTAGCAGTTAGCATCAACGACATCATTTGCGATTGCATGTCTGTTGGGAAACCTGGATGTGGCATTGTTTTGATATCAACCGAAGTTAATTTACCAGAAGAACGAATTCGTAAGCCCTCTTCTTCTTCGTTAATTTTGACACCCATTTCTTCCATCTTAGATATTAATGCTGCCATATGTTCTGGAACTGCATTTTCGATAATCACATCACCATTTGTTATTGCAGCAGCTACCATGAAAGTACCAGCCTCGATACGGTCAGGAATAATATGATGAACCGCGCCTTCAAGTGCTTCTACACCTTCAATGCGAATCGTGTCAGTTCCTGCGCCAATTACGCGACCACCCATTTCATTAATGAAGTTTGCTAAATCGACAATTTCCGGCTCTTTTGCTGCATTTTCAAGAATTGTAACACCCTCAGCTAGTGCAGCTGCTGTTAAAATGTTTTCTGTCGCTCCAACACTTGGGAAATCCAGATAAATCTTAGCACCTTTTAATCTACCTTCAGATTTAGCTTCAACATAACCATGTCCAAATGAGATTTCAGCACCCATTGCTTCGAATCCTTTTAAATGTTGATCAATTGGACGTGAACCGATTGCACAACCACCTGGAAGTGCTACGCGTGCAAAACCGTTACGTGCTAATAAAGGCCCCATAACTAAGATTGATGCACGCATTTTTCGAACATACTCAAATTGTGCTTCACTTGATAATGTAGCTGATGAATCAATCACCACTTCGTTTTGTTTTGGAAAGTATTGAACATCTGCATTCAAACTTTTTAAAACTTCATGAATCGTATATACATCTGCTAAATTAGGTACGTCACGAATGATATTCTTCCCTTTTGAAGCAAGTAATGCTGCAGCTAAAACCGGTAACACCGCATTTTTTGCACCTTCTACTCGCACTTTACCTTTTAACTTTTGTCCACCTTTTACAACTATTTTATCCACCGTTTGACCCTCCAACTTCTTTAGTAATTTTCTATTTATTCTCTCAATTTTTCAACTTATATGATGTCATTAATTAGGAATTAAAACATTTCCAATGTTACAGGCAATTCATTTTTTAAACAAGGACCGATGCCCTTATTTTTTTAATTTTTTTTGTCGATTTCCCTGCCTTATATGATACGTAAGTCATAGGATGTTTGTGTCGGTACATTCCCAATTATAAAAAACTATCTATCTATGCGCGCATGCATTATAATAATCTGTTCCCTACCAATACATATGCGAAACCTATTTCGACAAATTATTTCCCGGGTAATACAAGTTTTCTTCATGTCCTTACATACGACTCTCTTCATATGCCTGGACATGAAGAGAACTTTATTGAAATAAATAAGGTAGTTGGTTAGACCAACCCGATATCGTTAAAAAGAAATTCGAGACTGAGGACCCAATTAGAATACTCAAAAATATATATAATAGCTGAGCTTGGAAGACATGGTTCTTTTTGATGAATTTATCAATCATTAATGACTGTAAAGCGAAAAAGGATACACCAATAAAAAACACATGAGATATGATACCAAGTACTGCTTGTTGTCCCATTGCTTCAAACATACAGACCCCTTCTTTCATTCATAAATATACAGGAAATAATGAAGTAAATCTTACCCCTTTTTTCCGAACAAATTAATCCATTTTTCATTTTTAACATTCAAAAACTTTATAAACTATTCTCCAAGAGACAGAGTTTGAAATCAAAATACATAACAAAGCTTTCACAAGGTCAAGAGTGTTTCTACTGTTATCAATTGAAAAATCAAAAAAACGGGCAAAAGGAAGTATTCCTCTGCCCGTTTTTTGCTTAAAGATTAGATGTTACCCTCATTAACGTTGATACGATTCATCGCGCGTTTTAACGATAATTCCGCACGTTTGAAATCGACGTCGTCTTGTTTTGATAAGTTTAGACGTTCTTCTGCACGTTTCATTGCTTCTTTAGCACGGTTGATATCAATCGTACTAGAGACTTCAGCTGATGGAGCAAGGATAGATACCTGATCTGGACGAACCTCAAGGAACCCGCCACTTATTGCGACGATGTCTGTTTGATTGTCTTTTTTCAGTCGAATAGCACTCACTTCTAGAGGAGCTACCATCGGAATATGACCAGGTAAAATACCGATTTCACCAGTTTGAGTATTAGCAATAATCATGTTGACTTCTGAATCGTATACCGGGCCGTCGGGAGTGACAATATTGACTTTGATGGTCTTCATTTTTTCCCCTCCTGGTCCCTGTTATTAAACTTCAACGCCCATGCTTTTCGCTTTTTCGATTACTTCTTCAATACGACCCACTAAACGGAATGCATCTTCAGGTAAGTGATCATATGTTCCTTCAAGAATTTGTTTAAACCCTTGAATTGTTTCTTTAACTGGAACGTAAGAACCTTTTTGACCTGTAAATTGCTCTGCTACGTGGAAGTTTTGTGATAAGTAGAATTGAATACGACGTGCACGGTTAACCGTTAACTTGTCTTCATCAGATAACTCATCCATACCAAGGATCGCAATGATATCTTGTAATTCTTTATAACGTTGAAGTGTTGATTGAACTTGGCGAGCTACTGAGTAATGTTCTTCACCAACGATTTCAGGTGACAATGCACGTGAAGTCGAAGCCAAAGGATCTACCGCTGGGTAGATACCCATTTCAGATAGTTTACGCTCTAAGTTAGTTGTTGCATCTAAGTGAGCAAATGTCGTTGCAGGAGCTGGATCGGTATAGTCATCGGCTGGTACGTAGATTGCTTGAATCGACGTTACTGAACCTTTGTTCGTAGACGTAATACGCTCTTGCAATTGACCCATTTCTGTAGCAAGTGTTGGCTGGTAACCAACCGCTGATGGCATACGACCTAGTAAGGCAGAAACCTCAGAACCTGCTTGTGTGAAACGGAAGATATTATCGATGAACAATAGTACGTCTGCACCTTGGTCATCACGGAAATACTCAGCCATTGTTAAACCAGTCAAGGCAACACGCATACGTGCACCAGGCGGCTCGTTCATTTGACCAAATACCATTGCTGTTTTCTTAATAACGCCTGAATCGCTCATCTCATGGAATAAGTCATTTCCTTCACGCGTACGCTCACCAACACCGGCGAATACCGAGATACCACCATGTTCTTGAGCGATGTTATTGATTAATTCCTGGATTAAAACGGTTTTACCAACGCCGGCACCACCGAAGAGACCGATTTTACCACCTTTAATATATGGTGCTAATAAGTCTACTACTTTGATACCTGTTTCAAGAATTTCAACTTCAGTTGAAAGATGCTCAAAAGTTGGAGCTAAACGGTGAATCGGGTCACGGCGTAATTCAGCCGGAATTTCTTCACCTAAGTCGATTACTTCACCAAGTACGTTAAATACACGACCTAATGTGATATCACCAACTGGAACTGTAATTGCAGAACCAGCGTCTGTTACGTCAGCACCACGTTTTAAGCCATCAGTAGATGACATCGCAACTGTACGTACAGAGTCGTCACCAAGATGTAACGCAACTTCAAGAGTTAACGTTGTAGGTTCTTGGTTTGGACGTTCAATCGTAACTGTCAAAGCATTGTAGATTGCTGGTAAGTGTCCATTGTCAAACTTAACGTCAACAACGGGACCCATTACTTGAAGAACGTGTCCTTTGTTCATACTTGTACCCTCCTGTCCTACTTAATACTTCTATTCTAGAGCCGCTACGCCGCCTACGATTTCCGTAATTTCTTGGGTAATCGCTGCTTGTCGTGCACGGTTAAATTGTAATGTTAATGAACTAATTAATTCACTAGCGTTATCGGTTGCACTCTTCATTGCTGTCATACGTGCAGCATGTTCACTTGCTTTACCGTCAAGTAGAGCACCGTAGATCAAGCTTTCCGCATATTGTGGAAGCAATACTTCAAGAATTGCATCGCCAGAAGGCTCGAATTCATATGAAGCAGTTGAACTTGATTTTTCGATGTCAGTTAGAGGTAGCACCTTTTTCTCTGTAACGTCTTGTTGAATGGCGCTAACAAAATGGTTGTAGTACATATAAAGTTCATCATACGTACCTTCTGTGAACATACCAACAGCCTTGCGCGCAATTTCCTTAATATCAGCAAATGAAGGTTGGTCAGGCAATGCGACCATACTTTCAATTACTGAAAATCCGCGTTTTGTGAAAAAATCACGGCCAACACGGCCAACTGCAAAGATGACAAATTGATCATTTGATGTATGACGTTCACGGATTGCATTTGTAACAACGCGTAACACGTTACTGTTATATGCACCGGCAAGTCCACGATCAGATGTAATAACAAGGTAAGCAGTTTTTGCAACAGGACGAGAAGTTAACATTGGATGTCCACTATCTTGTGTTCCAGATGCAATTGCGCCAACGACTTCTTGAATTTTCGCCATGTATGGTACGAATGATTTCGCATTCAACTCTGCACGGTTTAATTTTGAAGCCGACACCATTTGCATAGCTCTTGTAATTTGACTTGTCTTTTTAGTCGATGTTATTCGGCTTTTTATGTCGCGTAATGATGCCACTGGTATTTCACCACCTTATCGTTTTTTATTCATCCAAAAAGATTATTCTGATTTAGCAAATGTCTTCTTAAACGCAGAGATCGCGTTTACTAAGTCTTCGTCAGCAGGAAGATCTTTTGTTGTACGGATGTGATCAATAACGTTAGTGTGGTTTGAATCTAACCAGCTATATAATTCGTTTTCGAAACGAACGATATCTTGCACGGCAATATCATCTAAATGACCACGTGTTAGAGCGTAAAGAATGACAACTTGTTTTTCAACCTTAATTGGTTTGTTCAAGTCTTGTTTCAATACTTCTACTGTACGTGCACCACGGTTTAATTTAGCTTGAGTTGCTTTATCCAAATCAGAACCAAATTGTGCGAATGCTTCAAGTTCACGGAATGCAGCTAAGTCAAGACGTAGTGTACCCGCAACTTTTTTCATTGCTTTAATTTGAGCTGAACCACCAACACGTGATACTGAAAGACCCGCGTTGATTGCTGGACGAACACCTGAGAAGAATAAGTCAGATTGTAAGAAGATCTGTCCATCCGTAATCGAAATTACGTTTGTTGGAATATAAGCAGAGATATCTCCAGCTTGCGTTTCAACGAATGGAAGAGCTGTAATCGAACCTGCTCCAAGTGTTTCATTCAATTTCGCAGCACGTTCTAATAAACGGCTATGAAGGTAGAATACATCCCCTGGATATGCTTCACGACCTGGAGGACGACGAAGTAATAGTGAAAGTTCACGGTAAGCCGCAGCTTGTTTAGATAGATCATCATAAACAACTAATACGTGCTTGCCTTCGAACATGAACTCTTCTGCCATTGTGATTCCCGTATAAGGAGCAAGGAATAGCAATGGAGCTGGTTGAGATGCTGAAGCAGTAACAACAATTGTGTAATCTAATGCGCCGTTTTTACGAAGCGTTTCAACTACGTTACGAACAGTCGATTCTTTTTGACCGATTGCTACGTAAATACAAATCATGTTTTGGTCAGCTTGGTTAAGAATCGTATCAATCGCAACAGATGTTTTACCTGTTTGACGGTCACCGATGATTAACTCACGTTGTCCACGACCGATTGGTACTAGTGCATCAATCGCTTTAATACCTGTTTGTAATGGCTCATGAACCGATTTACGTGCCATAACACCTTGTGCTGGGCTTTCGATCGGGCGAGTTCTAGTTGTGTTGATTGGGCCTAACCCGTCAACTGGTTGTCCAAGTGGATTGACTACACGGCCAATCAATTCTGGTCCAACTGGTACTTCCATAATACGGCCTGTACGACGTACTTCATCGCCTTCTTTGATATCTGAATATGGTCCTAGAATAACGATACCAACATTGTTAGCTTCTAAGTTTTGTGCCATACCCATAACACCGGTAGAGAATTCAATTAACTCTCCAGCCATGACGTTGTCGAGACCATGAGCACGAGCGATACCGTCACCAATTTGGATAACTGTACCAACATCGCTAACTTTCATCTCAGATTGATAATTTTCAATCTGCTGCTTAATCAGAACACTGATTTCTTCAGCTTTGATGCTCATGTATGTCACCTCTTTCATTTCATAATATTAACCAATAAGTTGTTTTTTCAAGCGGTCTAGCTTCGTGCTAACACTGCTGTCAAAGATACGGTTACCGATTTGAAGACGCATGCCACCAATAAGTGATGGATCAATTTCGTTTTCAATTCGTAAAGATTGCTTGCCTACTTTGTGTGCAAATGCAGAAGATATTGCTGCACGCTCATCATCTGTTAATGGACGAGTTGAGAATACTTTAGCATCTTCAATGCCTTGAGCTTCATTGGCAAGTTTAGCGAATTCTGTTGCAACTGCCACAGTTTCGTTAATTCGGCTACGGTCAATCAATACTTGTAGTGTATTCACAACAAGTGGATTGGCTTTTGCGAATAATTCACGGATAATTTCTTTCTTGCGAGATAAAGAAAGTTTCGGTGTTGCAAGTAACACTTGCAATTCGCGATTTTCTTTAAATACCACTTTGACTTCACGAAGATCTTCTTCTATAGAAGTTAATTGGTTATGTTGTTGTGCTAATTCAAACAATGCTAAAGCATAACGTTTGGCTGCAGTTGATTGACTCACCCTACATCGCCTGCCTTCGCAATCGTTTCTTCGATTAACGCACGGTTATCTTCCTCAGAAATTTCTTTCTCAAGAACTTTAGATGCTGCAAGAACAGATAGGGAGACAACTTCTTCGCGAACTGCTGCGATTGCTTTCTCTTTTTCTGTTTCGATTTCACGGACAGCTGATTCTTTCAAACGGCCAGCTTCAGCGCGTGCAACAGTGATGATTTCTTCACGTTGTACGTCACCTTGTTTCTTAGCGTTTTCAACAATCGCTTGTGCTTCTGTACGTGCTTCTTTCAACAAACTACGTTGTTCCTCTAATAATTGCTGTGATTCTTGACGGCTATTTTCAGCTGCTTCAATTTCACTCGCAATCAAATCTTCACGTTGCTTCATTATTCCCATCAACGGGCCCCAAGCGAATTTTTTCAGAAGGAGCATCAAGATGATGAAAATAATCAAAGTAGCAAAGATGTCACCTGTGTTCAAGAATTCAGCTTCATGAGCATCAGACGCATTCAATACGAGATAATCCAAAAACACGATTGTTTCACTCCCTTCAAGAGCTTCATTCTATGTGTGAATCTAATTCGATGTATGTCCAACTTAAGATAACTAAATCATACCTTTTCATAAGAGAATGGCGAAGGATCAACTTCGCCATTTTATAAAACCGACTACAAATTAAGCGTTTAAAGCGATGAACGCGATAACTGCAGCGATGATTGGAAGTGCCTCAACTAATGCAACCCCGATGAACATTGTTGTTTGAAGAACACCACGAGCTTCTGGTTGGCGAGCGATACCTTCAACTGTTTTTGAAACGATTAATCCGTTACCAATACCTGCACCAAGTGCACCTAAACCGATTGCGATAGCTGCTGCTAATAAACCTACTGAACCTGTCATAATAAAATTTCCTCCTTGGAATATGTGTTTTTTTGTGTTAATTGTTCAAATGAATGAACAGTATATTAATGGTCGTGACTCACTTTGTGAGCCATATAAACCATCGTTAACATAACGAAGATAAACGATTGGATTGCTCCAACGAAAATCGAGAAACCTTGCCAAGCAAGTGTTGGTACAATAACTCCAAAGAAGCCTAAGAAGCTTGCTCCACCTATACCAGCTAGTAAGCCGAGTAGGATTTCCCCTGCATAAATGTTTCCGTAAAGACGAAGACCGAGTGTCAACGTATTTGCGAACTCTTCAATTACTTTTAAAGGCGCTAAGAATGGAAGTGGACGTAAATAGTCTTTTCCGTATTCTTTCAACCCTTTCATTTGAATCGCATAGTAGTGTGTTAAAACAACCACCATTGTTGCAAGTGTCATAGCTACCAGTGGATCAGCTGTTGGTGACTTCCACCATAACTCTCCATTTACTATGATAGCGAATGGAAGACCTAACATGTTTGCCACGAAGATAAACATAATTAGTGTAATTCCAAGCACATGGAAACGACCACCTGTGTTCCAGTCCATGTTGCTCTTGATAATACCTTTTACGAAGTCCATAATCCACTCCATAAAGTTTTGCATACCAGTTGGTTTTAAACTCAATTTACGTGTAGCAAACACAGCAATTAAGAAAACAATTAGTGCGGTAACTGATAGCATCAAAACGTTAGATAGATTGAACGTAAGCCCAAGCCATGTAACCGTCGGATTCTCATGATGCACGATGCATTCACCTCTCTTTCACAATTCGATTAATGGTGTTTCACATGGTATACAATTCTGTCTACAAGTAAGTAAACATACGGAATCATCAACCCAATGACCGTGCTTCCTAAATGAAATTGTTCAGGAACAGACATCGCAACCGCCACAGCCGCTATTCCAGAGGCAAACCTCATAGCAGTGCCTAGTGATTTGACTTTCTTCCCTTCATTTAAAGAGCGGTCGAATTTTTCCAATCTCCGTACGAGGAGCCAAAAGTTATACAACCCAAAGAGGGCGCCTAATGCTAAGCCAGCAAAAACAGTTTGATATGGAGTAAAACCCCAGCCAAGTGCACAGAATGCGAGCAAAAAAAATATAAGTTTCTTTTGCCTTTGATATACTTGCTGTAAACCTTGCATAGATTATGTATCTCCTGAATCGTATTTTCGAATGGACAGAATTACGGCCGTTACACCAGCAGCGAGGCCAATGAACAGACATAGCACTAAAAATAACGGGGTGGTGCCTATTTTGCTGTCGAGCCACATACCTGTGTACACACCGATTAAAATAGAACCAACAAGTTGTGAGACAATAGCCGAATAAAGGGCCATTGCGTGTAAAGGACGTCGATTTGGACGCATGATGATCCTCACGTTTTTTGCAAGTTTTGTAAAAACCGCGAATCTAGTAGAAAGCAGATATAACAAGGTTTCTTCATGTAATTTCTCTATGAAAGCCCTCTCATTCATACCCTTTGTAAGCATACAATAGGGGTAATTTGATGTCAATTGATTCCCGTGAAAAACTTCACAAACTACATAGGCTCGACATATTGTCGACAAATTTTAGGCACAGCAGGATGAGTTGTTATATTACGCTACATATTTCTATGTAAGGCACGATTTTTTTAATCAGAAGCGCAGCGAAAACTTAAACCATTCAAATGGATGCCATTTCAGGGAACGTACAATGTATCTTTACTGTTGATGAGTATTGAGTGGTTAGATCAACAAGTTAACTTGGCTATGAAACGTGTTTGATTGATAATATGGTGAGTTTGATTGATAAACCGTCAGTTTGATTGATAAATCTCTAATTTGATTGATAAACCCTTTAGTTTGATTGATAAATTCACAAAACCAATTCTACTTAATTAAAATCATCTCAAGAACCAAGTAAACTTCGCTTTGAAACAAGCTTTTTTAACTAGAAGCGTAGCAAAATCAATTCGACGCCTTCTCACTATCCGACCAATCAATCGCTATCTTGTGTTTTTTGTCTACAAACGAAAAGGAACTGCAAAAGCAGTTCCTTTGTCATTTAGTTTTTAGTTAAATAATCTTTTAAAGCTAAGACAATTCTTCTTGATGCTTCGCCATCACCGTATGGGTTAGAGGCTTTTGACATTAAAGCGTATGCGGCTTCGTCAGTTAATAGCTCCTTCGCCATTCCGTAAATAGTTTCTTCATCTGTGCCTGCTAACTTTAGCGTTCCTGCTGCGATTCCTTCAGGACGTTCTGTTGTATCACGTAATACAAGAACTGGTTTTCCTAAAGAAGGGGCTTCTTCTTGAACGCCACCTGAATCCGTTAAAATAATAAATGAACGAGCAGCAAAGTTATGGAAATCCAATACTTCAAGCGGTTCAATTAAATGAATTCGAGGATCGTTACCTAATACTTCATTGGCTACTTCTCTTACAGCAGGATTCATATGCACTGGGTAAACCACTTGCACATCATCATGCTCTTCAATTAATCGCTTAATAGCACGGAACATATTACGCATTGGTTGTCCTAGGTTTTCACGACGGTGAGCTGTTAACAAAATCATGCGGTCTGAACCGATTTTGTCCAGTACAGGATGTGTATATTCTTCCCGTACAGTTGTTTTCAGAGCATCAATGGCCGTATTCCCAGTAACCACGATGCGATCTTCTGGTTTATTTTCTCGACGTAAATTATCTGCGGATACTTCTGTCGGTGAAAAATGTAAATCAGCCATAACACCAGTCAATTGTCGATTCATTTCTTCCGGATAAGGTGAATATTTGTTAAATGTACGTAATCCTGCTTCCACGTGACCCACAGCGATTTGATTATAAAATGCAGCCAAGCTAGCAATAAACGTCGTTGTTGTATCCCCATGAACTAAAACGATATCAGGTTTGGCCTCTTTCATAACTGCATCCAATCCTTCTAATCCACGTGTCGTAACGTCTATTAATGTTTGACGGTCTTTCATAATATTTAAATCGAAATCCGGAGTAATTCCAAAAGTCTCTAAAACTTGATCCAGCATTTGACGGTGTTGAGCTGTTACGGTCACAATCGATTCAATTTCGTCATCATGCTTTTCCAGTTCAAGAACTAATGGTGCCATTTTAATGGCTTCCGGACGTGTTCCGAAAATCGTCATTACTTTCCATTTTTCACTCATTTATCACACACATCCTAACTTATTTCGTACCGAACAGACGGTCACCAGCGTCGCCTAGTCCAGGAACAATGTAACCATGATCATCTAGTTTCTCATCCAGTGCTGCAATGTAAATATCTACATCTGGGTGAGCTTCTTGAATCACTTCTACTCCCTCAGGCGCAGCGATTAGGCACATAAATTTAATGTTTTTTGCTCCGCGCTTTTTCAATGAATTGATTGCTTCTAGTGCAGATCCGCCTGTTGCAAGCATTGGGTCAACTAGAATAAAATCACGTTCTTCAACATCAGCAGGTAGTTTAACATAATACTCGATGGGTTTTAGAGTTTGTGGATCACGATAAAGACCGATATGACCTACCTTTGCAGCTGGAATTAATTTTAAAATTCCATCAACCATTCCGATACCTGCACGCAAGATTGGCACAATTCCTAATTTTTTACCAGACAACACTTTTGCTTTCGCAGTTGTTACCGGTGTCTCGACGTCTACTTCGTCAAGCGGTAAATCACGCGTAATTTCAAACGCCATTAATGTAGCAACTTCGTCTACAAGTTCACGAAATTCTTTTGTACCAGTTTTCTTATCTCGAATATACGTTAATTTATGTTGGATCAATGGATGATCAAAAACGAATACTTTTCCCATTCCGTTCATCTCCTTATGTTCAAACTTCATCTATTATAGCAGAAAAACACAGCAGGGCTAGATGCCTGACTGTGTTTTTTACATTACAATTGAAGACGCAATAATTCGTCAACTTCATTTACTGGCATTGGTTTATAGAAATAATACCCTTGTCCACTCTGGCAACCCATCGAACGTAATATGGTTAATTGTTCGATTGTTTCGATTCCTTCTGCGATGGATTCCATATTCAAATTGTTCGCTAATTGAACGATGGTGCGCACAATTGCTCGAGTTCCTTCATTATTTATATTAGAAATAAAACTTCGATCAATTTTTATTTCTGAAAATGGAAGTTGTTGAATATAGCTTAATGAAGAAAAGCCCATTCCAAAGTCATCTACGGAACTTTCAAAGCCTGCTAATTGAAGCTGTTCAAAAAGATGTTTCGCAAGTTCAAAGTCTACTAAACCAATACTTTCTGTAATTTCTACTCGAATATATTGTGGGTCAATCTTATAATCTTTGACAGTATCCACTAGGTCATTTATAAAACTCGAATGAAAGAAGTGGTCTGTTGAAACATTAATCGCCACTTGATATAGTTTTTGTCCTCTGTTCTTTCGATTAGAAAGCCATTTTAAAACTTTATGAAGAACTAGCGTCTCGATACTTCTGATTTTCCCGGAATTTTCAGCAACTTGAATGAAGACACTTGGAGGGATACTTCCTAAATAAGGTGATGTCCATCGAGCTAATGCTTCAAATGAGGTTATTTCTCCCGTTGATAAATTCACCTTTGGTTGCAAATGAACATCAAACTCTTGCCTATGAATAGCATGTGACAAATGGTTGGAAATCGTCATTTCATGTTTTGTTGCCACATCTTGTGTCGATTCAAAAAAAGAGATGGAATTGCCCAATCGTTTTTTTGCATCAGATAAAGCTGTATCTGCATAACGAATTAGTTCGTCTGCTGAACCGTCTTGTATTGTAAAAGTTGTTACACCCATTTTTAGCGTGACGAATACCTCAGTATCTCCGACTACAAAAGGATCCGTTGCAATTTGTGCGACTTGAGTAGCGAATGATTCTACATCCTTTGATGGGAGTACATGAACAAAAATAATCGCAGAACTAGCAAATCTAGCAATAACATCGTGTGTTCCATTGCACATTCGACGAATTCGTTGCGCTATTTGTTTTATTAGGTCGTCTCCAGCATGTCTTCCATAGATATCAACAATTTTTGCAAACTCACTAGGTTCAAGAATGGCAATACAACCAATTTTTCTTTCTATTAATATATCCTTCAGTTCATTCGTAAAATAGTGGCGATTCGGTAAATCTGTATCTGAATCTATATAAGCTAGTTTTAATATTTCATCTTGATGCTCTGCATTCCTAACTGTCAACGAAATGAGAGGAATGAGACGCTGAATAAATTCTAAATCTACTGCACGAGGTTTATTAATAGTAGAAAAATAAGTTGCAAAAGTCCCGACAGTTTTATTATCAGAAGTCAGAATCGGCATAGACCAGCATGCTCTCAGGTCATGTGGCAATGCGATATCTTTATAGTTTGTCCATAACGGATCAGTTGCTATATCCGTCACAATAATCGGTTTTTTCAAGTAGGCTGCCGTTCCACAAGACCCTACATTAGGTCCAATTTTTTGGCCATGAATTGCTTGATTGTATTCGATAGGCAATGATTTAGCGGCAGCCACTACTAACCGCTCGTCCTCGTCAACCAATAACACGGAACATTTAGTTCCTTGTTGGAAGAAGCTTTCAGCTAAATCACAAATTTTTTGTAAAAGAATCGTTAGTGCGTACCCTTTATCGATTCCTTGATAAATTTCTTGTTGGACGAGAAAAAGGGCCTCTGTTTGTTTGCGGTTTGTTACATCCAGTTGCAAACCTATATAAAATAATAGCTTTCCTGCTTCATCTCTTAGTGGTTGTATAACGAGTTCATTCCAAAAAGGGGTACCATCTTTTCGATAGTTTAAGACTTCAGTGTGTACGGGCATTTCTTTATCCATTTTAGATTTCAGGAATTTCACGGAACCTAAGTCGGTATCCGGACCTTGTAAAAATCGACAATTTTTACCGATTAGTTCGTCTTTATCGTAACCAGACATTCGAATGAAAGCATCGTTTACGTAGACTAGTGGATTATCAGGTAGGTCAGGATCTGAGACGACAAAGCTAGTTTGATATTGCTCACCTAAATGACGCAACCATGCAAATAACATTTCTTTGCTCAACTCTTTTGGATAATTCGTCTGCATACCTATCACCCCCTAAAGTTATAGTCATACTTATATCCTATTGGATTCTATATTAAAAAGCTACTTTCAAATGGTGTAATTAGAGAAAATTTAGAATAATCTATATCTTTCATTTCCAACTTTAATGATCATTTTTGAAAATATAGGGCATATTATAACCCCACGTCTTTCCTATACCCGAAGACTCATCAAGTCAAAAAAAATCTGCTTCCTTCTTCAGTCGAAGAATTCCACAGACTCTCATTCTAGTAAAAAATTCAACTCTTATTTATATAGTGGGTACTTAGAAGTCATTGCAGCTACTCGCTCAGCTACTTCTTTCTTCACATCACTATCTTCATGGTTCTTCAGTAATTTAACCATGATTTTCGCTATTTCTTTCATGTCCTCTTCTTTAAATCCGCGAGATGTAACTGCAGGCGTTCCAATTCGGATGCCTGAAGTGACGAATGGACTTTCTGTATCAAAAGGAATCGTGTTTTTATTAACCGTAATACCAACTTCGTCCAACACGTGTTCAGCTACTTTACCTGTAAGGTTTAATGAGCGAAGGTTTACAAGCATTAAGTGATTATCTGTTCCACCCGATACAATTTCAATTCCTTCAGCCATAAATGCTTCAGCTAGTGCTTTTGCATTTTTCACGACTTGTTGGATATACGTTTTAAACTCTGGTTGTTGCGCTTCACCGAATGCGACAGCTTTAGAAGCTATTACATGCATTAAAGGTCCACCTTGAATCCCCGGGAAAATCGTTTTATCAATTTTCTTAGCGAATTCTTCCGTACATAAAATAAGTCCTCCACGAGGTCCGCGTAATGTTTTATGTGTAGTAGAGGTGACAAAATGTGCATGTGGTACTGGGTTTGGATGTTCACCAGTTGCCACTAATCCTGCGATATGAGCCATATCCACCATTAAATACGCACCGACTTCGTCCGCAATTTCACGAAACTTAGCAAAATCGATTACGCGAGAGTACGCGCTAGCACCCGCAACAATCATTTTAGGTTTATGTTCTAAGGCTTTAGAACGAACATCTTCGTAATCGATCATTTCATTTTCTGGATTCACACCATATTCAACAAAGTTGTACTGAATCCCACTGAAGTTTACATGACTACCGTGCGTTAAATGACCACCATGAGATAAGTTCATCCCTAATACAGTATCCCCTTGTTCCAGTGCTGTCATATAAACCGCCATGTTTGCTTGTGAACCAGAGTGTGGCTGTACGTTTGCGTGATCCGCTCCAAAGATTTCTTTTAATCGATCGCGTGCAATATTTTCAACAACATCCACGTGTTCACAACCACCGTAGTAGCGTTTCCCTGGATATCCTTCAGCGTATTTATTCGTTAGCACTGATCCTTGCGCTTCCATTACTGCTTCAGAAACGAAGTTTTCAGATGCAATTAGTTCGATATTCGCTTCTTGACGTGTCTTTTCAGCTTGCATCGCTTCAAATACTGTATGATCTTGTTCGGCAATTTTTTTCATGAGTCCATATCCCCTTTATGTCTTCTTGATGTGGTAGATTGCACGTGTTCCGCCAATCAATTTAGGACGAGTTGTAGCAACTGTAATAACCGCGTCACCTATTTGTTTGACTGACGTTCGAATCGGCACCGCAACCGGTTTTAAATGCATGCCAATTAACGTTTGACCAATATCAATGCCTCCATGGGCTTGAATGGATTCGACGATGACTGGCTCATTAAACTGAGTATAGGCAAAGGCAGACATTGAGCCGCCTGCTTTTTGAACGGGTATAACCGAGACAGGATCGAGTTTAAACGCAAGAGCTGTTCGGTTTTCCATCGTTAACGCTCGGTTTATATGTTCACAGCCTTGAAAGGCCAAATGGAGTTGATGCTTTTCTGCAAATGAATGAAGTGGTTGGAATAAGGCCTCGGCTATTTCTAAACCACCAGCTGAACCAATACGTTTTCCTACGATTTCAGATGTAGAACAACCCACAACAAACAGTTCACCCGGATGATATACGACTTGGGTACTTAACTCTGCTAATAATTCTTCGAGTTGTAAACGCCACAATGTATGTGCATCCATCCAACGATTCCCCTTTACTCGTTTTCTAGTGCTGTTAATTTTTCAACGCGTCGCTCGTGACGACCGCCTTCAAATTCTTCTTTAAGCCAAGTTTGGACGATTTCTCGCGCCAATCCCCCACCAATTACTCGTTCACCCATAGCTAATATATTTGAATCATTATGACCTCTTGTTGCTTTTGCGCTGAAAACATCATGCACAAGTGCACAACGAATGCCTTTGACTTTATTGGCAGCAATCGACATGCCTATTCCAGTACCACAAATTAGGATACCGCGGTCAAAAGTTCCGTTTGCTACACCTTCAGATACTGGTTTTGCATAATCCGGATAATCGACCGAATCACTTGTTTGAGGACCAAAATCTTGATACGTATGCCCAAGTTCGTTTAGTAACGTTGTAATTTCTTTTCGTAAATTATTTCCGCCATGATCAGAAGAAATAGCAATATTCATCAGAGTCCCTCTTTTCTTTTCAACCTCATGAATATCTTATCATTATTCGAATAAAAAGTACCAACTTGTCCAAAAGTGTTCGTTATATTTCGCTCGTTTTACGATCAAATTGTTGAATCGTTTTATGTAATTGCTGAGATTGTTCTTTTAGTTCTGCAGACAAGTGGTCGATATGTTCAATTGATTTTGATTGTTCTCTGTTGCACTTCTTACTTCTAATGCTCCAACAGACGTTTCTTCTGCAATTGCTGCAACCTAGGCAGTTTATAATAATATTTTTTAATTACTTTTCAAAATACCCTGAAGTTTCTAAAACAGATTCTGCTACTACATAAATTTTAATTATCATTCCTCCAACGGCTTTATTGGTTATGTTAGTAATGACCGCTAACGCAACAACGAATCATACAAACTTACGTTTCTGTTTTAGAACTTCCATGTTCATGCCTACATCATCTTAGTTGCGAGTTCTTCTATTAAAGTGTCTAATTCGTTAAAGGTTTTTTGATACGTTTGAACATCACCACCAAAAGGATCAGAAACATCGTGTGATCCATATGGTCTTACATACTCTTTCAGCGTAAACGTTTTTTCAATCACATAAGGGAAAGCTTGTCCAAGCATTTGTTTATGAGCAGTTGTCATCGTTAAGATTAAATCTGCCCACCGTAAATCCTCTTCGCTTATTTGACGAGAAAAATGCATAAAGTCGATTCCTTTACTTGAGATGACGTGTTTAGCATTCTCCGAAATATCTCCGCCATCCATCGCATAAATTCCAGCAGATCGAACGTCCATGTTTGGTATGTTTTGAGCTTGGAACAATGCTTCAGCCATTGGGCTCCGACATGTATTCCCAGTGCAGATAAAGTAAATATTCATTTTATCCCTCATTTACTTAAAAATGTGAGCACACCCAAAATAATTAAGCATACCCCAGATATTCTTGTAAGAATCGGCCCTTTAAGAAAGTTACCTTTCAGTGCTATGTATGAAAAAATAAAGGCAAAAACACCAGCACTAATTAGAAAGACCCATCTCTGTAATTGAAGCATACCAAAAGAAAGGCTTACTGAAAAGGTGTCTATACTGACAATTATGGCGAGAAGAGCAGGAGGTAAATAGGAGGAAGTTGGTTTGTGTTGGTTTAAACATAAATGAAGTCCTGTTAGAAAAAGTAGAACGGCTGAAATCCACCGTCCACCTTCGAGTAGAAGTTGAGTAATCCATTCACCAGCTAAGAAGCCGATGAACGGAAAAATCATATGTAAGATTCCGGTCCAAATGGCCAGAAGGAGGGGTGTTCTTATTTTAGGCAAAACACTATATAGCGCTACGACATCTAATGCCGTCAAAATTCCAGCAAATAACTCTGTACCCAAATAACATCACTCCTATCATTTGCATCCGTATTACTATATGCAAATGTTGAAGAGTTTAGGATATCCACCAGTTTCCATTTGCCGCTTTTTCTAAACGGTTTAATATGGCTTTGCCTACACCATCTGTTTGAGGTACTGTAATAAGCACGATATCAGCGGTCGTCTCATCACATGCCCTTAAATGCGCATACAACGATTGAGCGTACTCATCCAGATTCGATCCATTTCCTAGAGAAAAGAACCAATCTGCAGCGTCAACTTTGCATGTAACTGGCGCTAATAGAGCGACCGTTTGTCCATTGTTATGTATGTCTTTAATGGCTGCAGTTACATCAAATATTTCGGGTTTTATTAAATAAACAGGTGCATCTGGCGCATAGTGCGCATATTTCATGCCAGGTGCTTTTGGCACTGAGCTGTCTTGTTCATGTTTACTATTCGGTTCGATCACTTCTCCAATTACTTCACGCAACATTTGAGCGGTAACTCCACCTGGACGTAGAATCACTGGAGGGTCTACGGTAAAATCCGCTACGGTAGATTCCAAACCTATACCGGTCGCACCACCATCTAATATTAATGGAATTCTGCCTTGAAGATCGTGTTCGACATGTTTTCCTGTTGTTGGACTCGGCTTTCCACTTCGATTTGCACTCGGAGCAGCTAGTGGTTCCTTTAGCCTTCTCAACAACTCAAGAGCAATTGGATGATTCGGCATTCGTAAGCCAACTGTAGATAAACCCGCTGTGACATTTGAGGCAAATAAAGATGGTTTCGCATTTAAGATAATCGTTAAAGGACCTGGCCAAAAAGCCTCTATACAACGTTTCGCTTTTTCAGGAATCGACTGAACGTATTTCTCAATATCTTGGGGATCTCCCACATGCACGATTAGAGGATTATCTGAAGGTCTACCCTTCGCGTCAAAAACTTTTGCAACTGCATTTTTGTTCGTTGCAATAGCTCCTAAGCCATACACCGTTTCAGTTGGAAAAGCCACAACTTCTCCCTCACGAAGCATATCCACAGCCTGTGAATAAAGCAAATCGTTATTCACATTTTTATCCACAATTCGTCGTTTAGTTTCCAATTGTCAAACTCCCTTCTATCGCGGTCTATCCATTAGTTATACACATAGTGTGGATAAGTAGTGACCAATCTGTGGGTAACTACGACCAAAACTTGTTTTTTATCCACTCCCACGTCCAAAACTTCACAGGTTCTTCCTTCGGCTCTTCATCACGGTAGCAGACTTTTGGAAATAATGCGCACCACCAATTGTCCCCTTTACCTTCACCAATCGTAACAACTAGTGCTTTTTGTACATTTTGTGAATAAAAAAAGGAACCATCTTTTTTAGGTGGAATGAGTGCATCTACTAATTGAATTTGAATCAATTTTTTCGTGATTTTTCCAGCACGCTTTGTCATTTCATTCGTTAAACTACTTATCTGATTTTCTAGTTCTTCTGCCGATTTTGCAGTTGCAATGGCTTCGACTAAAATCGGTTGAATTTCTTCTTGAATTAATGACTTCATTTCTTGATCCTCTTGTGTGTTACTATTTGCTACAATTCGTACATGAATGGCATCAGCAGGTATTGCTTCAGCTGCCCCACTCGCACTTGGCAATAAGAACAACAAGGTTTGAATGATCAATAAAGAAAAAATGAGT
>JBFIXW010000028.1:0-20718 GCA_041605715.1 Paenisporosarcina sp. | reverse complement strand
CCTTACTTTTACGGAACTTATGAAGATGAAAATGAGTCGATTCGAACAGAAAAAGAAAGTGTCATCGTTTTAGGTTCTGGCCCGATCCGAATTGGGCAAGGTGTTGAGTTCGATTACGCTACTGTTCATTCTGTCTGGGCAATTAAAGAAGCAGGTTATGAAGCCATTATTATCAACAGCAATCCAGAAACAGTTTCAACAGACTTCTCAATTTCTGACAAGCTGTACTTTGAACCACTGACGATTGAAGATGTTATGCATATTGTGGATTTAGAAAAACCAAAAGGTGTTGTTGTACAATTCGGTGGGCAAACAGCCATTAATTTAGCGGATAAATTAGAAGCACGTGGAGTGAAAATTTTAGGGACGACTCTAGAAGATTTAGATCGAGCTGAAAATCGAAACAAATTTGAAAAAGCGCTTCATGAAATCGGGATCCCTCAACCAATGGGTAAAACGGCAATTTCCGCTGAAGAAGCAGTTGCTATTGGTAACGAAATTGGATACCCTGTACTCGTTCGTCCTTCCTATGTATTAGGCGGTCGCGCTATGCAAATTGTTTACAATCAAGAAGAACTAGCTCATTACATGGAAAATGCGGTCCAAGCGAGTCCGGAACATCCCGTATTAATTGACCGTTATTTAACAGGAATTGAAATTGAAGTTGATGCAATTTCTGATGGTGAGAATGTATGCATACCAGGAATTATGGAACATATTGAACGAGCTGGAGTTCACTCTGGCGACTCGATTGCAGTCTATCCACCACAAAATCTGTCAGTGGAACATTCAAATACATTGGTTGATTACACCACACGTTTAGCTAGAGGATTAAACATCATTGGATTAATGAACATTCAATATGTTATTTCAAAAGGTGAAGTGTATGTAATTGAGGTAAACCCTCGATCAAGTCGCACAGTGCCATTCTTAAGCAAAATTACAAATATCCCAATGGCGAAAATTGCGACGAAAGCAATATTAGGACAATCCCTCCCTGAACAAGGGATTCAAAATGGACTTGCACCTTCACCTGCTGGTGTATTTGTTAAAGTACCAGTCTTCAGCTTCGCTAAGTTGAGAAGAGTGGATATTACATTAGGACCTGAAATGAAGTCCACCGGAGAAGTAATGGGGAAAGATATTACGCTAGAAAAAGCGCTATATAAAGGCTTAGTTGCATCCGGTTTAGAAATAAAAGATCATGGCTCAGTTCTTATGACAATCGCAGATAAGGATAAGGAAGAGGCAACTGCTCTAGCAAAACGCTTTACAGCAATCGGCTATCATATTTTAGCTACTGAAGGTACTGCGCGTGAGCTAAAAGAATTAGGGATTCCTGTAACGACTGTAAATAAAATCGGTAGTGAAGGACCAACACTTCTTGACTACATTCAAAAAGGCGAAGCTCAATTCGTTATTAATACCTTAACGAAAGGGAAGCAGCCTGAACGTGATGGTTTCCGTATTCGTAGGGAATCAGTCGAAAATGGAATTGCTTGTTTCACTTCTCTCGATACGGCAGAAGCCATGTTACGTGTAATTGAATCAATGACCTTCCAAGCAGAAGAGATGCCAAAGCAAGGAGTGCTTTCATGATCAGACAAGAGCGAATGCGCGTTGTTAAACATAAAGAAATTGCTCACAACATATTTGAATTAACGCTGATTGGACAGTTAGTTCATGACATGAAAAATCCAGGACAGTTTGTCCACATTCGCGTGTCTGAAAGTTATGAGCCATTGCTTCGGCGTCCAATCAGCATTGCATCCATTGATCGTGAGACACTTGAATTCACTATGATTTATCGAGCGGAGGGAAGAGGGACGACTATTCTGTCACAAGCGAAACCGGGTCAAGAAGTAGATGTGCTTGGCCCTCTTGGTAACGGATTTCCTCTCGGTCAAGCGAGTGATGGAGAACATGTTTTATTAATAGGTGGAGGAATCGGTGTTCCTCCCTTATACGAGTTATCAAAAAGACTAGTGGATGTGGGTGTTAAACCCATTCATATTCTTGGTTTTCAATCGGCTGATGTGGTTTTTTATGAAAATGAATTTAGAGAATTAGGCGAAACACATATCGTAACGGTTGACGGAAGTTTAGGTCATCAAGGTTTCGTCACGAACGTATTGGATTCCATTGCCGAAGAAGTCTCTACTTACTTTGCTTGTGGACCAACTGCGATGCTAGGAGCTTTACAGAATGCCTTGCCCGATACAAAAGGATTCTTATCCTACGAAGAAAGAATGGGATGCGGTTTAGGAGCTTGCTTTGCTTGTGTATGTAAAACGACAGAAGCTGTTGAAGCAGACTACGTAAAAGTTTGTTCTGACGGTCCCGTATTTCCAGCTGGGGTGGTGCGATTATGAATCGATTAGCTGTTGAATTACCAGGGCTGTCGCTAAAAAATCCGATTATGCCAGCATCTGGTTGCTTTGGATTTGGTAAAGAGTATGCAAAATTATATGACCTTTCTAAACTTGGCGCTATCATGATTAAAGCAACAACACTAGAAACTCGCTTAGGAAATCCGACTCCTCGGGTTGCTGAAACTGCAGCAGGTATGCTGAACGCTATCGGACTTCAAAATCCAGGCTTAGAAAAAGTAATAGCTGAAGAACTTATATGGCTCGAGCAATATGAAGTGCCTATTATCGCGAATGTTGCAGGTACTTTGACAGAAGATTATGTTGAAGTCGCGAAACACATTTCAAAATCAAAAAATGTAAAAGCAATCGAGTTAAATATTTCTTGTCCGAATGTAAAATGTGGTGGAATTACCTTTGGAACGGATGCTGCAATTGCTGCTGAACTAACAGCAGCAGTAAAAGCTGTTTCTGAGGTGCCAGTCTACGTGAAACTATCTCCTAACGTAACGGATATAGGAGAAATTGCTCGAGCAGTAGAAGCATCTGGAGCCGACGGTATAACAATGATCAATACGCTTATTGGCATGAGATTAGACACAAGAACTGGCAAACCAGTCATTGCAAATGGCACTGGGGGGTTATCTGGACCTGCAGTAAAACCAGTAGCACTTCGAATGGTATATGAAGTCGCTAAACAAGTGTCTATTCCGATTATCGGAATGGGAGGCATTACAACAGTGGATGATGTAATTGATTTTATGTCAGCAGGCGCAAGTGCAGTTGCTGTAGGTACAGCAAACTTTGTAGATCCATTCGTATGTCCAAACATAATCGATCAATTACCAGAGAAACTAGATTGGTTAGGATATCATCATGTAACCGAACTCACGGGGAGGAGTCATCGATGACTCAAACTCCAATTATTGCACTAGACTTTTCAACCAAAGAAGAAGTCCAACAATTTTTATCGAACTTTAACGAAAAACTTTTTGTGAAAGTTGGGATGGAGCTTTATTTACAAGTAGGTCCATCCATCGTTTCAGAACTAAAAGAACAAGGACATGATGTTTTTTTAGACTTAAAACTACATGATATTCCGAACACAGTGAAATCGGCAATGCGCGGATTAGCTCAACTTGGTGCGGATTTAGTCAATGTCCACGCAGCAGGCGGTTTGAAAATGATGGAATCTGCAGTTGAAGGATTAGAAGCAGGCACCCCAGCTGGTTTGAGACGTCCACAAATTATTGGGGTAACTCAATTAACCTCAACGTCTGAACAACAAGTAAGAAATGAGCAAAAAATAAACCTTTCACTAAAAGATTCGGTTTTGAACTATTCGGTATTAGCGAAACAAGCTCGATTAGATGGCGTAGTCTGTTCGGTGCTAGAAGCATCATCTATTAAACTAGTTTGTGGTGATGATTTTCTTTGCATAACTCCTGGTATTCGATTAGAAGGCGGAGAAACGCACGATCAGACACGAATTGCAACGCCAGATGGAGCTAGAAATGCAGGCTCATCACTAATAGTAGTTGGACGTGCCATTACACAATCTGCAAATCCAGTTGAAACTTACGAGATCGTCAAACGATTATGGGAGGTTAAATCATGAAAAGTCAACAACATGAAATCGCACATGCCCTGTTGTCAATAGGAGCGGTAGAGTTACGTCCAAACGAGCCATTTACATGGGCTTCAGGAATAAAATCACCTATTTATTGTGATAATCGGTTAACCATGTCGAGTCCTGTCGTGAGAAAACAAATCGCAGCGGCATTGGCAAGAAGTATAGAAGATGCTTTCCCTAATACTGAAGTAGTGGCCGGGACAGCAACAGCGGGTATCCCTCATGCGGCTTGGGTGAGTGATGTGTTGAACTTGCCAATGGTCTATGTACGTTCAAAAGCCAAAGAACATGGTCGAGGAAATCAAATTGAGGGTAAATTATCTAAGGGTCAAAAAGTCGTGGTTATTGAAGATTTAATATCTACAGGTGGAAGTAGTATTGAAGCGGTGAAGGCTTTAAGAGAACAAGGTTGCGAGGTTTTAGGGGTTGTTTGTATTTTTACATATCATTTAAAACGTGCAGACGACATGTTTCAAGAGCAAGGCATTCCGTATGTCAGTCTTACCAATTTTGATGCATTAATCGAAGTTGCGACTCTTGAAAAGAAAATTAGTGATGAAGACAAACCTCAACTTAATGAATGGCACGAAAAATTAAAGTCAGCACAGCTATAAAAAGGATGGAGAGATTAGACTAGTATCTGATCTCTCTATCTTTTTTTATTATTTCTCTGTTGACCTTAAATTCCCTCCATTTACGCAGGTGAAAGTTTCCGCTGAAAAGGTATAAGATTGGCTGATTTTCATTGCTGCGGACGCTTTCCGGGGGGCAAGGCTTTAGCCGCTTCCCTCGCGATGCTCAGTCCAGGGTCTAAAGCTCTTGCTAATCCCCTCGGAGTCGCCGCCTCCATTTCAATCAGCAAAAATATTAAATAAAGTA
The DNA here is from genome assembly GCA_041605715.1 of Paenisporosarcina sp. Taxonomy (GTDB): domain Bacteria; phylum Bacillota; class Bacilli; order Bacillales_A; family Planococcaceae; genus Paenisporosarcina. The sequence goes on along the minus strand of JBFIXW010000028.1, from coordinate 15,837 downwards.
TAGAAATTAAGCATTTAACTACCTATTTTTAATAGTATTTTAACTCACTAATATTAATCAAGATTTGAAGATTGACTAATACAATTTAAAAATTTGAGTAAAGCTGGGCATGAAATCAAGTCAATTATTCACTTTAAGACTAGGAATAATTTAATAAATTGCATCGACAAGTATAAGTATTCAAGCTAAGAGTTTATTAATTAAATGATTATGAATCTTTCTTTTACCTAATTTTAAATAGCACGAAACTTATAATTTTGAATAAATGTCATTAAAATCTTTTTAATAATGAAATGTGTACTTTTGGTTTAATTTTATTGAGATTATGTTAGTGGAGCGGAAGGTGGCGACTTCGGGGGAATAGCAGGTCCAGGTGATACCCCGCAATGAGCTTAGCGAATGTTTTTGTATTTGCGACGAGTAATCGCAGGAGCAAGTGAGGAGGCTCACGGACCAACCACGGAAAGCGTCCAGCTGAAGCGAAACCTGAAAATATAGTTTTATATGCTTACCTTTATGAATGTTGTTCTGAACTAAAAAGAGTATGAATTGTTAAACAAAAAATCTTCCAATTAAAAAAGCATGTCGAAGTGAGTTTTCTCTTCGGCATGCTTTTCAAGTTTAGGTCTAAAATTATGCTAGTTCATGTACATGTCACATAGTAAATCAATACATTTTCAAAAATTACTTACGTAACTTCCTCACTATATCTTCACTTGGCGTTACAAATACGGTTTTTTGTTCAAAATAAATAACAAAGCCTGGCTTAGAGCCATTTGGTTTTTTTACATGACGAATCTCGGTATAGTCGACAGGCACTGAAGAAGACTCACGCGCTTTACTATAATAGGCAGCTAAATTAGCCGCTTCCAATATAGTAGCTTCATCAGGTTCAACATCGTGAATAACGACATGAGAACCTGGAATGTCTTTTGTATGGAACCAAAGATGTGATTTGTTTGATAGCTTAAATGTGACATAATCATTTTGCTTATTATTTTTCCCAACAGATATGGGTAAACCTGCACTTGAAACAAAGGCTTCGGGCGTTGGTTTGACGATTTTCTTTTTCTTTTTCAAGATGCGGGCTTTCATCCAACCTTGTTCGGCCAATTCTTCCCGTATTTCTTCAATATCATTTGGAGAAGCTTGCATGACTTGTTGTTGGAGCATTTCTAAGTAATCAATATCTTCTTTCGTTTTGTCCATCTGTTGTTGTGTTTTAATCAGGGCAGTTTTTGCTTTATTGTATTTTGTGTAGAAGGCTTGAGCATTTTCTACAGGGGTCTTTCTAGGATTCAATGGTATCGTTACGGTCGCTCCATCTTCATCATAATAATTTACGATTTGTGCTTCTGTTTGACCTTTTTCTAATTGATACAAATGTGCCATTAGCAGCTCTCCATATAATTGGAACGTTTCTAGTTTTTCAGCTTGAGCTTTTTCTTTTGATAATTTCTTCATCTTTAATTTTAATTTGTCGATTTCATTCTGCAACCAACGTTCTAAGTCTCCTGCTTGTTGCTTAACTCGATCTCGATCTGCTCGAGCGAAATAAACCTTATCCAAAAGTTCTCCAAGAGTGTCAAAATGTGAACCTTCTCCTACTAAATGTTGAAGTTGAATGCTAGAGAAGAATGTTTTATTGCCATTTTCAAAATAAGAATTCACTTGGTTTTTTTTAATAAATTCATTAAGAAACGTCGTAAATACTGCGAACGGATTTTCATTCTCGTTTTCTATTCGATAAGCTAATTCGTTTGCATGTAGTGGTGAAAATCCTGCAATTTGTTGAAGAATACCTTTAGCTATGTCTTCTTCATTTGAAATAGTAAGTAATTCATCTTCTGTAAGATTAAATGGATCCTTTTTATCTTGAGGCGGTGGCACGATATGAGGTTGACCTGGTAAAATCGTTCGATAACTATTCACTGATGGCGACAAGTGTTTCAAGCTATCTAGGATAAGTGTTCGAGAAGGATCTACAAGAATGACATTACTATGTCTGCCCATAATTTCGACATGTAGTTCACGGACCATATCATCCCCAATTTCATTTTTACCTTCAATGCGGAGGATGATTACTCTGTCCATTCCAAGTTGTGTAACGGAAGAAACGAAACCACCTTCTAAATGCTTGCGAAGTAACATGCAAAACATAGGAGGTTCAGATGGATTCTCTATCGTTTCGTTTGTAAGTTGAATTCTTGAATAAGAAGGGTGAATAGAAATGAGCAAGCGGTGATTCTTTCCACCGGCGCGTATATGGAATACAATTTCTTGTGAATTGGGCTGATGAATTTTAGAAATTCTGCCCGAAACAAGTTGTTGTAGTTCGTTTGTCATTGATTTTGTGAATAAACCATCAAAAGCCATAAGATACCTCTTTCAAAACGTTTTGCTCTATCTTATCATTTTCTAGATGAAATGTGATATAATTGCCTAAGTGTGTGTAACAGAAAGAATCAAGTCTTTCAGGAGGAACCACCTTGTCAATTGCCAAATTCATGAATATCGGGAATGGAAGTGTCGTTGCCGTAAATCGAATCATTTCCATCTTAAGCCCCGAATCTGCGCCAGTTAAAAGGCTCGTTCAAGATGCAAGAGATAAAGGCTTTCTGATTGATGCAACTTATGGAAAAAAAACACGTACAATCTTTGTCATGGATAGTGAACATGTCGTTTTATCTGCTGTAAACAATGAAACGATCACTGCTAGAATGATGGAGTATACCGACTAGATAAAAAGAGGGATTGAATGCGAAAAGAACGTGGATTATTAATCGTCCTTTCAGGACCATCTGGTGTTGGGAAGGGAACTGTGCGAAAAGAATTGTTTTCGCAGCCTGATACCAATTATGAATATTCAATTTCGATGACGACTCGGAAACCTCGTGAAGGTGAAATCGATGGTGTCGATTATTTTTTCAAATCTCATGAAGAGTTCGAACAATTAATCAGTGAAGGCCGATTACTTGAGTACGCTTCTTACGTGGGGAATTATTATGGAACACCACTTGATTATGTGAACGCTACATTAGACGCTGGTCGAGATGTCTTTTTAGAAATTGAAGTACAAGGAGCATCCCAGGTACGAGCTAAAGTTCCTGATGGGTTGTTTATTTTCCTTGCACCTCCGAGCTTTTCTGCGCTCGAACAACGTCTTGTTGGACGAGGGACTGAAACAGATGATGTAATTGCTTCACGCATAAGTGCTGCAAGACAAGAATTAGAAATGATGAATTTATACGATTATGTGGTTGAGAATGATGAAGTTCAATTCGCATGTGATCGTGTAAATGCAATTGTTACGGCAGAACATTGCCGAAGAGAACGTGTTGAAAAAAGATATTTATCTATGTTGGAAGGGGAATCATAATGTTATATCCATCAGTTGATTCATTAAAAAGCAAAATTGATTCAAAATATCAATTAGTAAGTTTAGCTTCAAAACGTGCTCGTCAAATGCAAGAAGAGGGCGGATTACGCTTAGACTCTTACCAGTCAGAAAAGTATGTTGGTAAAGCGCTTGAAGAAGTTGCTGCCGGTGCACTAGTTAAAGAAGTTCAAGATGAAGGAACAATTTACGAAGACGAAATTTAAATCCATTATTACACAATGAAAACTCCCTTAGACATGATAGATGCTTTGGGAGTTTGTTGTTTCAGAAAGGAAGAGTAGCATGCTTTCTAACAAAAAAATCTTACTCTGTGTCTCCGGGGGAATTGCTGTTTATAAAGCAGTAGCTCTGGTCAGCAAACTCTCACAAGCAGGAGCAGAAGTAAAAGTAATCATGACAGATTCTGCGACTAGATTTGTTCAACCACTTAGTTTTCAAGTGATGTCAAAAAATGATGTATTTACAGATACTTTTGATGAAAAAAATTCAAATGTGATCGCTCATATCGATTTAGCCGATTGGGCTGATTTAGTCATTGTTGCCCCTGCAACAGCTAATGTAATTGGTAAATTAGCAAATGGAATCGGAGACGATATGGTGACCACAACACTTCTTGCTACTACTGCAAAAGTGTGGATTGCTCCTGCCATGAATGTACATATGTATGACCATCCCGCTGTTAAACGTAATATTGCAACGTTAGCAACGGATGGATATGAATTTATTGAACCATCGGAAGGGTTTTTGGCATGCGGATATGTAGGGAAAGGCCGATTAGAAGAACCTGAAAAAATTGTTCAGTTAGTTGAGCAATATTTTCAGCCAAAGGACTTACAGCTCGAAGGAAAGAAAGTCGTCATCTCTGCAGGTCCAACAAGAGAACGTATTGATCCTGTAAGATTTTTAACGAATTTTTCTTCTGGGAAAATGGGGTATGCCCTTGCAGAAGCTGCTGCAAAACTAGGTGCAGAAACGATCTTAGTATCCGGTCCAGTATCTTTAGTGAAACCTCGAGATGTGACTTTAATAGAAGTAGAAAGTGCTGAACAAATGCTTCAAGCTGTTCTCAGTCATTTTGAAAATGCAGACATTGTAATTAAAACAGCGGCGGTGGCCGACTACCGTCCTAAAGTTTTACATAAGCAGAAAATGAAAAAACAAGCTGGTGATGCTTCATTAGAATTAGAAAGAACGACTGATATTTTATGGACTTTAGGTCAACATAAGACTCATCAGGTGCTTATAGGATTTGCTGCAGAAACAAACGATTTAGAAGTTTATGCAAAAGAAAAGCTGTCAAGAAAAAATGCGGACTATATTGTCGCGAACGATGTGACACAATCGGACAGTGGATTTGGAACAGATACGAATACTGTTTTATTAATTGGGAAAAACGAGTTTCAAAAACCTTTTGACAACATGCCGAAGAAAGAATTGGCAACCAAATTATTGCTAACCATTTTAGAGAATGAAAAGGGAATGAATCATGTTCGCTGAAGTCATCGTGGATGTTTCTGCCTATCCTATTGATCGTCCATTTGATTACGCAGTTCCACAAGATTTACAGCCTCTAATTGAAAGTGGAAGTCGAGTAAAAGTTCCTTTTGGAAATCGGTCTGTTTTAGGTTTCGTTATGAATGTCAAATTAGATACGGACGTGCCAGAGGATAAACAAAAAGAAATTCATGAATTATTAGATATAGAGCCAGTCTTTTCTGAAGAAATGATTGCTCTTTCCAAATGGATGAAGCGGGAAACTTTGTGTTATGAAATTGATGCATTGCAAGTCATGTTACCTGCTGCATTAAGAGCTAAATATGAAAAAATCATTCGATATGCTAATCCTGATATCCCATTGCCAAATGAATTAATTGAGCTTTTTCAAGGAAATGAACAAGTTGAAATACCGACTAACATATCTAAAACTACACTCGCACTTATTAAAAAATTTATAAAAATTAATGCACTTGTTCTAGAAACAAAAGTTAAACAAAACACGATTATTAAAAAAGTTAGAATGGTTCATATTTCGGATGATTTAAGCTTTCTAAATAAAACCTTGGACGAGCTTTCACCTCAAGCAAAAAAACAAAAGGAACTGGTACAGTGGATGACTCATTGTCCTGGTAAGGCTTTTCAGGCATCTCAGCTAATAAAAGAAGCAAACACCACAAACGCCGTTTTGCAAAGTGTTATTGAACGGGGAGTCGCGACTTTAACAACTGAGGAAATTTATCGAGATCCTTACGCAGCTCGCACGATGGAGCACTCAACTAAGCTTAATTTAACTACTGAACAGCAACTTGCTTTAAATGAAGTAGTTGCAGCATATGAACAGGGACTTTCTAGAACGTTTCTTCTGCATGGAATAACGGGTAGTGGCAAAACAGAAGTGTATTTACAAGCAATTGACCGTGCCTTACAAGATGACAAAGAAGCGATTGTTTTAGTGCCTGAGATTTCATTGACACCTCAAATGACGAACCGTTTTAAAGAGCGATTTGGTGCACTTGTTGCTGTTTTACACAGTGGATTGTCCGCTGGAGAAAAGTATGATGAGTGGCGAAAAATTAAACGAGGCGAAGTGAAAGTAGTTGTTGGAGCAAGGTCTGCTATATTTGCTCCATTTACGAGACTTGGTCTAATTATTTTAGATGAAGAGCATGAAGGTACCTATAAACAAGATGATTCTCCTCGATACCATGCTCGCGACGTTGCGATATGGAGAGGTCAATTCCATGGTTGTCCAATTATATTAGGTAGTGCAACTCCTTCATTGGAATCATACGCACGCGCCAAAAAGGGGAACTACTCCTTATTAACACTTGCAAATCGACCAAAAGATCAACCCTTACCTGAAGTGGCGATTATCGATATGCGGGAACAATTGAAGAACGGGAATCGATCAATGTTTTCTTTAGAATTAGCAGAGGCCATAAGAGTTAGACTTGATAAAAAAGAACAGATGGTATTGTTTTTAAACCGCAGAGGTCATTCGTCATTTGTTCTTTGTCGTGATTGCGGGACAGTAATTGAGTGTAGCAATTGCGATATATCCATGACTTATCACCGGTATCAAGAAATTATAAAATGTCACTATTGTGGAGATGAAAAACATGTTCCATCGACATGTCCAGAATGTGAAAGTGAACATATTCGATTCTTTGGTACTGGTACACAAAAGGTTGAAGAAGAAATCGCTAAACTTTTTCCGGAAGCCCGAGTGTTGCGAATGGATGTAGATACGACTAGAAAAAAAGGGTCTCATGAATCCATTCTCCAACAATTTGGAGAAGGCAAGGCTGATATTTTACTCGGCACTCAAATGATTGCCAAAGGTCTGGATTTCCCAAACATTACTTTGGTTGGCGTACTTTCAGCAGATACAACTTTGCATTTAGCAGATTTTCGAGCAGCTGAAAAAACGTTTCAGCTGCTTACCCAAGTTAGTGGTCGTGCTGGCCGCCATGATAAAAAGGGTGAAGTTGTTGTTCAGACATATACGCCTGAACACTATGCAATTCTTTTTGCACAAAATCACGATTACGTTTCTTTTTACAATCAAGAAATGAGACTGAGAAAACAGTTTGCATATCCACCATTTACTTATGTAGCTATGATTCAAGTGACACATGAAGATGTCTTAATGACAGCTGAATATGCTCACAAAGCGGCTAATTGGTTAAAGGAGCATTTATCAATTGAAGCTGAAATAATAGGTCCTTCAGCAGCAACGATTAGCCGTGTGCAAAATAGATATCGCTATCAATGTTTGGTAAAATACAAAAAAGAACCGAACTTGCCAGAAATCATGCAACAACTAATTAAAATTTACCGAACGGAATGGATTAAAAAAGGAATCACGTTATATGTTGACTTAAATCCATCTTCAATTATGTAAGTGACATGAAAAGAGGTTACCGAATTGACTATTCGAGAAATAGTAAAAAGTCCGAATGATATCCTAACGAAAAAGACAAAGAAAATCGTGAATTTCGATCGAAATCTTGCGAATTTATTAGATGATATGTATGAAACCATGCTTGAAAATGATGGGATTGGAATTGCTGCACCACAAGTTGGCGAATCGGTACGAGTTGCCATCGTCGATTTAGGTGAAGGTGAAGAGCCAATTGAATTAGTGAATCCGGAAGTATTACAAACCGATGGTTCAGTTATTGAAATTGAAGGATGTTTAAGTTTTCCTGAACTGTTTGGAGAAGTAGAACGTCCTTTTTATGTGAGAGTGAAAGCACAAGAACGAAATGGTGATTGGTATGAACTTGAAGCAGAAGATTATGAAGCAAGAGCAATCCTACATGAAATCGACCATTTAGATGGTATTTTATTCGACTCTAAAATTTTACGTGTAGTTGATCCGTCTGAATTAGAAGAAGAGGTGGACGAATGACTTCACTAATCTTTATGGGAACTCCTGCTTTTTCTGTTCCCATTTTAAGGATGCTTTCAGAAGAAGGCTACAATATTCTCGCAGTTGTAACACAACCTGATCGACCTGTTGGGCGAAAAAAAGTATTAACTCCAACACCCGTGAAAGAAGAAGCCTTTCGACTAGGATTACGAGTGATTCAACCTGAAAAGTTAATAGGGTCAAAGGAATTAGAAGAAATAATCGCGCTAAAAGCTGACATAATTGTTACAGCAGCGTTTGGTCAACTCCTTCCAGTTGAACTTTTAGAATCTCCACTACATGGGTGCTTAAATGTACATGCTTCTCTATTGCCAGCTTATCGTGGAGGTGCACCTATCCATCAAGCAGTAATCGATGGGCAAACAGAAACAGGTGTCACCATCATGTATATGGCTCAAAAATTAGATGCTGGTGATATCATAACTCAAAAATCTATCCCCATTGAGCATGAAGACACTACTGGAATCCTTTTTGATAAATTGAGTATTGTTGGAAGAGATTTGCTTAAAGAATCTTTGCCATTAATTTTAAATAATAAGCATGAGCGAATCGTTCAAGACGAGAGCCAAGTAACATTCGCTCGGAATATATCTCGTGAGCAAGAACGAATTGATTGGTCGAGGTCTGCTACAGAAATATACAATCAAGTGCGCGGTTTACATCCTTGGCCTGTAGCGTACACAACTTTACTTGATCAAAACGTTAAAATCTGGTGGGGTCAAAAAGGGAATGAAACTTCGACACAACCAGTAGGTTCTGTTGTGGAGGTAACAACAGATCGAATTGTTGTTCAAACAGGTTTTGATGAAACGTTTGAAATAATTGAATTACAACCTTCCGGTAAGAAAAGAATGTCAGCAGAAGAATTTTTACGAGGAACAGGTTCGAAATTACAGATTGGGGATCAGTTTCTATGAGCAGTAAATCATATCGTATGTGGAACGGGAATGTCCGAGACGCAGCATTATCAATTTTGATGGCTATCGAAAAAAGCCAAGCATACAGTAATTTGTTACTTCATCAAACAATTGAAAAGTATAATATTGAACAAAAAGACAGTGGGCTTTTAACTGAAATTACCTATGGTACTTTGCAACATAAAATGACACTCGATTATTATCTTGAGCCCTTCGTTAAAGGAAAGCTAGATGACTGGGTAAGACAATTATTGAGATTGTCCTTATATCAAATTCATTATTTAGATCGCATTCCAAATCATGCGGTTGTTCATGAAGCTGTTGAAATTGCAAAAAAGAGAAGTCATAAAGGAACTGCTGGATTAGTTAACGGTATTTTACGATCAATTTTACGTCAAGGCGTGAGATCCACAGATGAAATTCAAGATCCGATTGAACGACTATCGATTGAATCCAGTCATCCTATATGGTTAATCAAGCGTTGGGTAGAACAATTTGGATTTGAGCAAGCGCAAACTATGGCTTTTGAAAATAATACGCCACCTGTTCAAACGATTCGAGTCAATTTAGCAAAAACAACCGTTCAAGAAGTAATGGACATGCTCGAAGATGAGGGAATCATTGCGCACCGTAGTGATATTTTAGACGAATGCTTGCACATAGAAAAAGGACAAGTAGCAAAAACGAGAGTCTATCAATATGGTTTCATTTCCATTCAAGACGAAAGCTCAATGATTCCTATACATGCTTTACGCGTAGAACCAGGACAACGTGTATTAGACATGTGTGCCGCACCAGGTGGCAAATCCATGCATATTGCTGAGAAGTTAAATGGTGAGGGATCTTTAGTTTCTGTCGATTTACATCCCCATAAAGTTAATTTAGTAGCTGAACAAGCAACACGTCTAGGCGTGAAAAATATTGAGACACGAACAATGGATAGTCGTAAATTAACCGATGAATATGAAGAACAATCATTTGACCGAATCCTAGTTGACGCACCCTGTAGTGGATTAGGTGTTATTCGTAGAAAACCAGATATAAAATATACAAAAAAAGAAGAAGACTTCAAGTCGTTACAAGCCATTCAACTTCGACTATTAGACGAAGCTTCTAAACTCATAAAACCGGACGGTATTATCGTTTATAGTACTTGTACAATTGATGAAGTTGAAAACACGGGAACGGTTCAAGCGTTTTTGGATGGACATAAAGATTTTATATTAGATGAGATGACCGACATGCCAAAACAAATTCATCATTTAGTTTCTGGTGGAATGGTCCACATCTTCCCTCAAGATTTCAATAGTGATGGATTCTTCGTCGCAGCATTTAAAAAGGTGAGTAAATAAGAATATTGGTTAAATCTTCTACCTATCTTAAGTGAGCACATATTTTAATGGTCGATAAGTGGAGGAGCTTTTACAGAAACGGAGTGACATTTGATGGAATTCACAGCGTTAAGTGATATTGGTCAAAAGCGGTCAGTTAATGAGGATCGAGCAGCTGTTTTCATGAGACCAGACGCTATTCGCCTTGGTGTAATAGCAGATGGCATGGGCGGACATAATGCAGGTGACATTGCGAGTGAAATGGCGATAAGCATGTTAGAAGAAAAATTCATGAACGCGGATGAGTCTCGATTTCATTCAATACCAGCTGTTCAAGAATGGTTGATTCAATGTGTGAAAGAGATTAACAGAGAAGTCTATAAACATTCTCTGACTCATGAAGATTGTCAAGGAATGGGAACAACTCTCTTAGCTGCATTATTAAGTAATCAAGTAAATGTTCTTTGTCACATCGGTGATAGTCGAGGGTATTCTTTTTTTGAAGGTCAGTTAACACAATTAACAAAAGATCATTCTTATGTAAATGTTTTAGTAGAAAATGGGGAAATTACTGAAGAAGAAGCTGAAAATCATCCGAAGAAGAATTTAATTATTAAATCATTAGGTACTGAAAAAGATATTGAACCCGATCTTATTTTATTATCCCATCGTCCTTTAACCACATTATTGCTTTGTTCGGATGGTTTAAGCAATAAAGTTAGTAAATCAAATATGGCATCTATATTAAAATTAACAGCACCCGTTGAAGAAAAAGGGAAAAAACTTATTCAATTAGCAAATGAAAATGGCGGAGAAGACAATATCTCGCTTGTTTTAATAAATAGCATGAATGAGGAGGTGTAGACATGCTGATTGGAAAAAGAATTAGTGGTCGCTATAAAGTCATTGAAATGATTGGCGGAGGCGGCATGTCAAATGTCTACCTTGCTCATGATATGATTTTAGACAGAGATGTGGCTATCAAAGTCTTACGTTACGATTTTTCAAATGAAGAAGACTTACATCGTCGTTTTCAAAGAGAAGCTCTTTCTGCAACGAGTCTAACTCATCCAAACATCGTCAACATTTTTGATGTGGGTGAAGATGGTGATATCCATTATCTGGTAATGGAATATGTGAAAGGCAAAACACTTAAGCAATACATCGTAGATTCAGCACCTTTACCACCGTTAGAGGCAGTTGAAATTATGAAGCAACTTACTTCAGCAATAGCTAATGCACATCACAATCAAATCATACATCGGGATATTAAGCCTCAAAATATTTTGATGGATGATCAATTGCATGTGAAAATCACCGATTTTGGGATTGCAATGGCACTTAGTGCAACATCTTTCACACAAACGAATTCGGTTCTAGGAACGGTTCATTATTTGTCACCTGAACAAGCTAGAGGTGGGACCGCTACTAAAAAATCAGATATATATGCATTAGGAATTGTTTTGTTTGAATTATTAACTGGAAAATTACCGTTTTCTGGTGAGTCTGCTGTTTCGATTGCATTAAAACATTTACAAACAGAAACTCCGTCTGTTAGAGTTCTTAGACCCGAGATTCCACAGAGTTTAGAAAATGTCGTGATGAAAGCAACAGCGAAAGATCCAATGCACCGTTATCGTTCAGTTGAAGAAATGCAACGTGATTTAGAAACTGTGTTAATACCAGAGCGAAGTGATGAACTGGCATTTTTTATTCCGTTCGATGATGATGCAACAAAGTCAATGCCAATTATAAAAAACACACAGTATTCTAATATTGAGCAAACAAAAATTAACGCTCAAACAGTGAAAGAAGAACCAGTTCTCCCTATACCGAAAAAAACGAAAAATAGCAAGTGGCCGTGGATCTTAGGCATAATCGGTTTTTTACTAATGCTTGGGTTATTACTCGTATTGGTATTCCCTAGTTTGTTTGGACCTGCAAGAATTGAAATACCTGATGTTTCGAATTTGCCTATAGATGAAGCCATTAAAGAACTAAGTGAAGCAGGCTTTATTGCAGGTGAAGAAGTTGAAGAAACGTCAGAAGAAATTCCGGAAGGAAGTGTTATCCGAACGACTCCTCAAGCTGGGAAAATACGAGATGAAGGTTCCACAGTCAATTTATTTATTTCTAGAGGCAAAGAATTGACCGTATTTATAGATTATACAGGTCGAAATATCGATCAAGTGATGGATTTACTGACAGCCCAAAACTATAAATCCGTAGAAACAACTGAAGAGTTTTCAGATGAACCTAAAGGAACGATACTTTCACAAACTCCCGAAGATGGAGCTGAGCTTCTCCCAGAAGAAACGGAAGTTGTATTAACGGTTAGTAAAGGAAAAGACTTACGTACTGTCATTGATTTGATGGATTACAATGAAAAGACATTAAATGATTATGCCAAATCTTCTGGCTTTAATATTCGTATTATCAGAGAAGACTTCTCTGAATCCGTGCCAGTAGGAAATGTCATATCTCAAGATCCTTCCGTTGGAACAAAGTTGGCTCCTGGGAGTAATATTGACGTAGTTCTATCTAAAGGTCCGATAGAAAAACCAAGTAAAACGTATTTCCGTAAGATAGAAATACCATATGAACCAAATGAAGATGGGACCGAACAAATTGTAAGAGTATATATACAGGATCAGAATCAATCGATGGCCGAACCTGCAGAGGAATTCGTCTTAACAGAAGCCAGAACCGTTAATATACAACTGGATATTCAAGAAGGACAGAAAGCTGCTTTCCGAATTGATAAAGATGGAACCGTAATTGCCGAAGAATCTATCGAATATGAAGATCTCAACTAAGGAGGAATTGGATGTCGAAAGGCCAAATTCGTAAAGCATTAAGTGGTTTTTATTACGTACAAGATGGTCAGGATTTTATCCGATGCCGTGGACGTGGAGTGTTTAGAAATCGAGGCGTCAATCCTTTAGTGGGGGATTTTGTCGATTATGAAGTTGAAGGTACATCTAACGGTACCATAACAGTCGTTCATGAACGGAAAAATGAGCTCGTTAGACCGCCAATTGCTAATATTGACCAAGCGCTTCTTGTGTTTTCATTGACTGAACCTGATTTCAACCCATTGTTGCTTGATCGATTTTTAGTGGTGGTTGAATCTTTTCAAATTGAACCAATTATCTGTTTGACTAAAACGGATATTGTTTCAGAAGAAGAGCGGAAAAAGATCCAACCATTTATTGAAGATTATCAAAACATTGGTTATACAGTCATCGAAACCTATATTGACGATCAACAGTTAAAAGATAAGCTCATTCCAATTTTAAAAGAAAAAGTTAGTGTTTTAGCTGGGCAATCGGGGGTTGGAAAGTCAACGATGCTTAACACCATTTTGCCTGAACTGAATTTGAAGACAGGTATTATTTCTGAAGCACTAGGACGAGGAAAGCATACAACCCGACATGTTGAATTGTTGGATGTTTGCGGTGGACTACTTGCAGATACTCCTGGATTTAGTTCGTTTGATTTTGACGAGATTGATAAAGAACAATTATCGTATTGTTTCCCAGAGTTTAGAAAAGTATCAGATCGTTGTAAATTCAGAGAGTGTTTGCATATAAGTGAACCAAAATGTGCAGTCCAAGAAGGCCTAAAAAATGGTGAAATTAAAGAATATCGCTATAAGCATTATGTGAAATTCTTAGAAGAAATTACGGACCGAAAGCCGAGGTATTAATATGATTAAAATTGCTCCATCTATTTTAGCAGCGGATTTCTCCAAATTAGGAGAAGAAGTAAAAGAAGTGGAACGTGCGGGTGCTGAACTTATCCATATTGATGTGATGGATGGACATTTCGTTCCAAATATTACAATGGGACCAATTGTGGTTGAAGCCTTACGTCCACTTACAAAGCTGCCTTTAGATGTCCATTTAATGATTGAAAATGCTGATCAATATATCGAGTCATTCGCTAAAGCAGGGGCGGATTACATTACAGTTCATGTGGAGGCTTGTCCTCATTTACATCGGACGATTCAACTTATTCGTTCATTCGGTGTGAAACCCGGTGTTGTTTTGAATCCCCACACACCAATTGAATCCATTCAACATGTTTTAGAAGATATTGATATGGTTTTATTCATGACTGTGAATCCGGGCTTTGGAGGTCAAAAATTCATTCATTCTGTTGTGCCTAAAATTAGTCAGTTGTCAAAACTGATTAACGAGCGTCAACTCAAGATTGAAATTGAAATAGATGGTGGGATTAATCAAGAAACAATTGTTGAATGTGCCAAAGCAGGTGCTACGATATTTGTTGCAGGTTCAGCCATCTATTCGCAAACAGATCGTTTAAAAGCGCTTCAAGACATTAAGCAAGCAGGCGAGAGAGCTATAAATCAATGAAAACCGTCGTGATATGTGGAGGTGGACCTAAAAATGAATTGATGTCGTTTCAGTCTTATTCTAACGATGAGGACATCGTATTCATTGGTGCTGATCGAGGAGCCATCACATTATTAGAGCTAGGAGTCATGCCACAAGAAGCAGTTGGTGATTTTGATTCGCTTAGTTCTGAAGAATTAATGTACTTACAACAGACTATTAAAAGTCTAAACCCGGTTTCTTCAGAAAAAGATGAGACAGATGCTGAATTAGCAATTGCAAAGGCTTTAACCTTTAAACCGACACATATTGTGATTACAGGTGTGACAGGTGGCAGATTAGATCATTTTATGGCAATCTTAAATAGTGTTTATCGCTTTCAGACAAACTATCCACACGTAACTTTTAAAATCGTTAATAAATGGAATGAACTATATCTATTATCCGCTGGAGACCATGAACTAGTAAAAAACAAAGAATTACCTTACGTTTCTTTCTTTTCGTTCCAAAGAAGCATTGAAAATGTTACGTTAAACGGATTTAAATATGATGTAGCTGATGAAACAATTGAACTTGGAAATGCACGATTCACAAGTAACGAACTATTATACGAAGAAGGGTCTATCTCTTTTACATCTGGCATATGTTTAGTTATAAGAAGCTCAGATGAATAAAAGGGAGTGGAAGTATGCGTGTTTATACGTTTAGATTACCTAAGATGGTAAGCGGTTTTGCAAGAATGTGTTTGTCGTGGGTTCAAAAAGATGAAAAACAGAAAAAGAAAAACGAATAAAAGCCAGGCTGACAATTGTCGGCCTGGCATTATTTTTTGGTATTTTTAACTAAAATGAATAATATTCATTATGGTTATATGATTTTCAAGAGCATGTCACATTGACGGAAAGTTCAATATGGGGTGTCCTAAAAGTCGTAGAATGCTACTTTTAAGTCAGAAATGTACTTTTTGAAAAAACTTTTTTTGTGTTTGATATTATTAACTACCTTGTTATTATATTAAGGAAATTATATTCAAATTAATATTATATGAAAAAATTTTGTTCAGTTTAGGGGAAGGTGGCGACTCCGGTTGGAATAGCGGGTCCAAGTGAGAATCCGGAGTGAGCAAAGCGAATGAGGAGGCTCACGGACCACCTGCGGAAAGCGTCCAATTGAAGCGGAAATCTTCTCAATAACATGTATATTTTTCCGCGAGGAAAGTTATTTAAATGGAAAAAAGAAAAACAAAAAAAGACATAAGCTTGCACCGATTAAGGAGCGAGATTATGTCTTTTCGTTTGGACGCGAATGATTATACGCGCTCAACTTTACCTGATTTTAATGCTCTTGCAGAAACCCATACACGTTTTGGTTTACCGTCTACAAGGATACGAACTTTTTG
>JBFIXW010000027.1:0-20721 GCA_041605715.1 Paenisporosarcina sp. | reverse complement strand
TTTATTCATGGTAAAATAAAGCAATAGAACAGGAGTGAATAATCCATGCGCGTAGCAATATTCGACTTTGACGGTACACTGTATCCTCAAGAAACATACACATTGATGATGAACTACTTAAAAGAACACCCGGTCCATTCCTCTAAATATAAAAAATTTTATAAAGCATTAATGAAACCATACTTAGCATATAAAATGAAGCTTTATCCTGAAGGTAAAATGAAGGCAAAATCAATGCAAATCTATTTAAATGCCTTAAAAGATTTGTCTCAAGAAGAATTAGAAGCGTATTTCATTGAAATGTCGAATGGAATGAGCAAAGATCTAAATCAAACGGTTGTTGAACGTTTAAAGAAGCACCTAATTGATGGTGATCATGTCTTAGTCGTTTCAGGGGCTTTCACAACCATGCTAAATGAAGTGACAAAAGAATATGCCGTTCATCAAGTAATCGGTACAGAAATTCCCTATTCAAATGGTAGCCTAGATACAGCTAATGAAATCTTCCACATTCAAGGTATTAGAAAGAATATGATGATTGATCAAGCGCTTGATGGGTATGAAATCGATTGGGAAAATAGCACAGCTTATGGCGATAGCATTTCAGATATTAGTGTTTTAGAGCTAGTTGGCAATCCAGTTGCAGTTCGACCTGAAAATCGGTTAAGAAGTATTGCTGAAGAACGCAAATGGGAAATTCTTTGGGACTAATATATATTAAAGTGTAAATAAATTCTTCAATTCCATAATAGTGAAAAACCCCTGTTGGAAAAATATTTTCCAACAGGGGTTTTCATTATAATAAACCGTTATTTACACAACAACAGCAACTTGTGCGTGTCCTCTTTTGTAGAAGAATAGGAATGCTACTAATGTTAAAAGGGCAAACCCTACTAAGAACATGAATAAGACGAATACATTTGCTAATAAAAAGCTCGTATCTCCTAAAGAAATGATGGATTTAAAACCTGCATTTGAATACGTCAAAGGTAAGAATTTACTTAATGATTGTAAGTTTTCAGGCAACATTGGAATTGGAAGATTTGAGCCTGTCGTTGACAGTTGTAAGACTAGGAATGTTAGTGCTACAAAACGGCCAACGTTTCCACCCACTACAACCAAGAAGAAAACAATCGCCATAAATGTCAAACTCGTAAAGACAGAGAATAAGACAAATGTAACCACACTGTCTACTTGTAGCTGTAAGAAGAACAAGGAAAATAATGATACGAGTAATCCTTGTGCGATTGCAAAAATTGATAAGTTCATTAATTTACTTGCATACCAACTATAAGCTGAACCAGGTGTTACGACTGGCTTTTTGAAATCAATAACAAAAGATAAGATTAGAATACCTACAAATAGAGCAAGTGAAAGTATATATGGAGCTGTAGAATCACGATAATAATTCAATCCATTTACTGTTTCACCACTTAAGCCCACTGGATTAGAAAACATCGCAATATTCGCATCTGTTACTTGAATTTGAGCAATTTCATCTGCTCCACCAGCAAGTCCAGTAGAAAGTTCTTTACTACCAGATTGTAATTGTTTTGCACCATTATCTAAAGTTGTTACACCAAGTGTCATCGTTTCCCATCCTGTAGCAACAGTTGAATTTCCTGTGCTAATTTGAGAAAGTCCACTTTGAAGACTAGAGACACCGTTGTTTAATTTTGACCAAGAGGATGCTACGGAAGCATTTCCATTTGCTACTTGATTAGCTCCTGCTTGTAACTTGTCTATACCTGCAGTAGCGGCAGTCTGACCTACAACTAATTGAGATAGACCATTGCTTACTTGTTTAGAACCAGCAGCAGCTTGAGTTAGACCACTAGCTAACTGTTCAGCACCTGCTTTTAATGGTTGTACTTCTTGGTCAAACTGAACCAGTCCTTTTGTGATTGCATCACTAGTTCCAATCAATGTCATAAACTCAACATCAGTCGCTAGTTCGGGATGCTTATCAAGAAAAGCTTTCATTCCGGCAGTCAAGCCTTGTGATCCAGCAGCTAATTGTTTCGTTGTTTCTGTTACTTTAATCATTCCATTTTGAATTTGCATACTGCCAGGAACTAATTTAGATTCTAATCCTGACGTTAAACCATTGCTACCTTCGTTTGTAGCTTTTAATCCCCCAAGGATTTGTGCGGAACCTGTCTTTAGTTCGTTTACACCTTGAGCTAAGCTTTTAGAACCAGCAGCTAATTTATTAATATCACCAGTACCACCCCTAATAGAACTAAGTAATTGACCCGCTCCACTTTCGGCAGTTTGTGCTCCGTTTGCAAGTTTTTGAATGTCTTCAGATTTATCTGTAAGAGATTTTAATAAAAGACTTGTCCCATCAGATAATGATGTTGTGCCCTCGAATATTTTTTGAGAACCATCTGCTCCTGAAGCAAATCCTGTGTTAATATCCCCAAATTTTGAAAAAAGAGTGCGAGTATATGTTTCTGTGATTTTATTTCCTAGTTGTTAACTAATTTTTTCAGTTGCACTTCTAGTTACTTGTGCCGCCATGAAGTTAAGCCCTTCATTTTGAATATATTTCAATTCAGGAACTTGAGGATTTGCATCCAATACGGTTGTTACTTTTTGTGAAAAGTCTTTTGGAATTTCAATTACCATATAATAATCTTGTGTTTCTAATCCTTTTTGAGCTTCTTCAGAAGTAACTAAGGCCCATCCGAGTGTATTACTTTTTTTTAAGTCCGCTACTAAATCATCGCCAACGTTAATTGGATCATCCCCAGAAGTTGCTCCTTCATCATTGTTAACTAACGCAACAGGTAGATTATTTAAATAATCATATGGTCCCCATGTTGAAGACAATAAGACTGCCACGTATACGATTGGAATTAATAACACCCCAATCAAGCTAAACAATACTCCTTTTTGAGCTTTTAATTTAGAAAGCTCCATTCCTAACAAACGAAAACCGTTCATACATTACCCCCGTAATCAAAATGTGTGTTCTCTCTCCCCTATAAACTGAATAACAATTCATTTTATAAGTATTATGTATATTCTGAATATAGTGATGAAACTCCTGCAAGATTTCCTTTGTTTTG
Organism: Paenisporosarcina sp.; assembly: GCA_041605715.1. Classification (GTDB taxonomy): domain Bacteria; phylum Bacillota; class Bacilli; order Bacillales_A; family Planococcaceae; genus Paenisporosarcina. The sequence continues at coordinate 17,647 of JBFIXW010000027.1, read as the reverse complement.
CAAATATTTATTTTAAATTGTCATACAACTAGTTATAAAGTTTCAGTAAACACGAAAATACCCTCTGAACATTCAACTGTTCAAAGGGTATTTGTATTTTTAAACCATAATCTCAGGTTTTCTTTGCGCTAAAACCGGCTCTTTATAATCGACAACTTCGCCTGTTTCAATATCTATGAATGTACTTGCTTCATTAAACCAACGGTCCGGTGCCTCATGCCCCCAAAACGTTTGGCGTAATGGGTCATTTAAATCCCATTTCTTTGGTTTTAAATCGGGATCCGTTGTTAAATAATCGCCGGTGTAAAGCTCGATGCGATGTCCATCTGGATCTCGTAAATATAAGAAAAAGGCATTAGATAATCCGTGTCGTCCTGGACCACGTTCAATGGATTGAGCATAACCCATACTCGCTAAAACATCGCAACAATCTAGAATGCTCAGTCGGTCTGTTAATGAATACGCAAAATGATGGAGTTTTGGACCTGGACCACTCATAAAGGCGTGGTCATGTACAGTCGGTTTGCGGAATAACCAAGCTGCCCATAAGTCACCATTTTCCGTTTCCGTATACTCAGAACACGAGAAACCTAGTTGCTGAGTATAGAAATCATAAGCTTTTTGAACATCTGGTACGGCACAATTCACATGATCTATTCGTTGTATTTTTGCTCCCTTATACAGATCGTATCGTTGAAGCATACGGTCAACTGTTTCCATTTCGGCATAAAATTCGAGCGGGATACCTGAATTATCATGGACACGAAGTGCTCTACCAACAGCGTGCTGTTGACCTTTAGGTAACCATTTAGTTTTTAATCCTTGAGATAAAAATAGCTTTTCGAGTTCATCTAAATCTTGCTCTTTTTGAACTTTGTAACTAAGTACTTCCACATGGGCAGCATTTGCTTTCTTTAATAACAAACTGTGATGGGAATGCTCTTCTAATCCTCTTAAATATACATGATTTTCATCACTTTCTGTTTCAATCATGCCTAAACCATTCACGTAAAATTCACGAGATGCATGTAGATTCGTAACATGGAGTACGGTTCTCGCGATACGGATAATTGAAAAATCCATTTAGTTCACCACACATTCTTTTTATTTTCCGAATTGCTGAATATGATGCTCTGCAATTGATACATGGATAATCTTTTGTTCTGTATAGAACTCAAATCCGTAATGGCCACCTTCACGCCCGATTCCTGAATATTTAGATCCCCCAAAAGGTGTTCTTAAGTCACGAACGTTTTGTGCATTTACCCATAACATACCCGCTTCCACTTTATGAGCGACACGATGTCCTCGTTTTATATCGTTTGTCCATACATAACCTGCTAGACCATATTTAATATCATTCGCAAGCCTAATCGCTTCTTCCTCGTCCTTGAACGTCATGACCGTTAATACTGGACCGAAGATTTCTTCTTGAGCTACGCGCATATGATTTTTTGCATTTAGAATAATTGTTGGTGCTACAAAGTTCCCTTTAGCAATGTCTTCAGGAATATCAGCTGTAATCACTTCAGTTCCTTCATCACTTGCAACATCTAAGTAACCCCTCACCTTATTAAAATGTCCTCTATCAATAAGTGGTCCCACTTCAACAGCTGAATCCAATGGGTCACCGATTTTAATTTTTGCCACACGTTTTTTGAGTGCTGCGATAAACTCATCTCTAATTCCTTCTTGAATAAACAATCTTGAGTTCGCCGTACAACGTTCCCCATTAAAGGAGTATATGCCCCACACACAGGCATCTAGCGCGCGGTCAAAATCTGCATCATCAAAGACGATAATCGGTGATTTACCACCTAGCTCCATTGAACAGCTTTTCAATGTATCCGCACTATTTTTAATGATAGTCGATCCTGTTTTAGTTTCGCCTGTGAATGAAATAAGTTGAACGTCAGGATGTTTAACGAGTGCATCTCCAGCTGTTTCTCCATAGCCATGAACCACATTAAATACACCCTTTGGCAGTTCTGCTTTATGAATGACTTCAGCCAAGAGATTAGCTGAAAGTGGGGAAAGTTCTGCGGGTTTTAATACAACAGTGTTTCCTGTAGCTAGAGCAGGTGCTACTTTCCACGTTTCTAACATGAATGGGGCGTTCCAAGGCGTGATTAATCCCGCAACGCCAACTGGAGCATTAATTGTATAATTGATAAACTCATCGTCTACTTGATACGCATCACCGACAAGTCGGCTTTCAACCATGCGTGCATAAAATCGAAAGTTTTCAGATGCCCGACTAACCATTTTTCTTGTTTGACTAATGGGTAGGCCAGTATCAAGAGATTCTAAATAAGCGATTTTCTCGACTTCTTCATCGATTAAGTCCGCAATACGGTAAATGTATGCCATTCTCTTAGTTAGTTTCATCGTTTTCCATGGACCGTTATCGAAAGCTTCACGGGCAGCTGCTACAGCTTTATTAATATCTTCTAACTGTCCTTGTGCCACTTCGTTAATTTGTTCATTCGTAAACGGGTTCATATTCTTCATCGTTGCTCCATTAGAAGCAGGTGTGAATTCCCCGTTAATATATAACAAGATATTGCTTTGTGTTTCATGTTTATAAGAAACTTTTTCACGAGAAGATACCATATGAATCACCTATATCCTTCATTTATTGTCACGATTCAGATCTGTAAATCTCCGGCTATTTAACAGCTGCTTCTTTTGGCAATTTCCCAAGATCAATCAGAGTGTCACGAACTTCAGTTACTAATTGTTCAGATGGGAATCCTAATGGCAATCGAAGTTTTGGATTGATTTTACCCATCATTCCAAGTGCCACTTTAACTGGGCCAGGATTTGTGTCTTTAAATAACACATCATTTAAATTCATTAATTCAAAATGAAGATCCTGTGAACGAGTCACGTCACCCGCTTCCCAGGCATTATAGAGTTCAGCTACTTTAACAGGCTCAACATTCGCTGTGGCACTAATAAAGCCAGCACCACCTATTGCGAGCATCGGATAGCAAAGAAGTTCAATTCCTGAATAGAGAAGAAAATCTCTTCCGCAATTCAGCAATACACGATTAACATGTTCGAAATCCTTATTTGCTTCTTTTACACCAACGATATTTGGACAATCTTCCGCTAATCGCTTCATCGTTTTCACTTCCATATTGACAGCTGAACGACCTGGAATGTTATAAATAATGATTGGTGTTTCTACTGAATCTGCAACAGTTTTAAAATGCTGATACAAAGCTTCTTGATTTGGTTTATTGTAATACGGTACGATAACCATCGCTGCATCTGCACCGATTTCTTCTGCATATTTCGTTAGTTCCATTGTTTCATCGTGGTTTGTCGAACCAGTTCCTGGAGCGAAGAATACGCGACCATTAATGGTTTTTTTAGCTAAATCCATCACATGTTTTCTCTCAGCGAGAGTTAATGAGCTTGGCTCTCCGCTCGTTCCTGTCACAGATATACCGTGACTACCACTTTCAATTTGCCAATTAATTAACTCAACAAATGCTTTTTCATCTATTTCACCGTTCTCTGTAAACGGGGTAATAACTGGACAAATTGAACCCCTTAATTTCTTCTTAGCTTTTTCATATGCCAATAATATCTACTCCTTTCGTATTGAATATAGCGTATATTAGACTTCTAGCTCTTTTAATTCGCGGTATTTACCTTGGCTATAGATTAATGGATCTTTTTCTGCTAATTGAATGCCTGTGACTTGGCCAATAAATACGGTGTGATCTCCAACAACATATTCGCTATGTAGGTCACACGTTATGACAGCCAATGAGTCGGCAAGAGTTGGAACTCCCATATAAGGAACAAACTGAACTTCATGCTCTAAGTTCAGTTGACCAGAAAATTGTTTCGACTCATTTTGTTGAGTCGAGGATAGAACATTTACTGCGAATTGCTTTGAATCTTTAATAAATCCTAGCATTCTAGCATTTTCTCCCACACTAATAGCGATAAGCTTCGGTTTTAAGGAGATAGACATAAATGCATTCGCTGTCATACCATGAACTTCGCCTGAGACTTCAGTAGTAATAACAGTCACGCCCGTTGCGAAACTTCCCATCGCATTTCGAAATAATCGATCATCTATTTCTTGCTCTTTTAAATGCATCTTTTATTCTCCTCTCTTCATGTAAGAATTGAAATCGGTGTTATGAGAAAATACCTGCTTCTTTTTTCGTTCGATTTAAGAAGTCATTGACCATGTTTTTATATGGTTCTTTATCAAACTGATCATAATATGCATTTGACATTCGCACTGGGTCACCGAAGAAATAGTACTCATATAATGCTTGACGATTCCCAAAGGCACTGATTGAAATGTCCCAGGCTAAGCGGAATAATTGAACTTTTTCTTCACCATTGATATTAGCCCCTTGTGTATATCGATGGACTAGTGCACCAACTTCTGCATTGCTAAAGTCAGCTTCTGTAGGAAGTGCCATTAAACCTGATGCGCCGAAAATTTTAATGATTTCGTTCATCCGTTGATACATTTTCGGATACCAGTTGCGAGCTGCATTTAATGGTTCAAAGTCGGGAGTCATATTGCCATATTGATCAATTTTCGCATTATGTTCAGCGCGGTATAAATGAGAACGCATCACTTCTAAAATAATCATGATTTCACTCGCTTTTTCTTTTACATGCATGAATTGATTAATACCGATTGCTTCCATCATATTAATCACAACACCTAGTACAAACTCGGTTTTCACGATATGTTTTGCTATTACTTGATGCGTCATATGAATAACAGCATTTGTTTCGGTATATGTGCGGTTACAAATATCTGTACTTTCGCTTACGAAAACCCGTTCCCATGGTACAAACACATCTTCAAACGAAATAATGGCATCACTTTCGTCAAATCGAGCACCTAAAGGGTGATCCCATTTGCTCTTTCCATAATCGAAAGATTCACGAGACAAGAATTTTAAGCCAGGTGTATTATTTGGAATGGCAAAAGCAAAGGCAAACGGATCATCTGTTGTCCCTGGTGTTTTATTAATCGTTGATGGGAATACAACAAGCTCATCTGTAATTCCACCGAGAGTAGCTAAAAGGCGACATCCATTTACAATAATTCCATCAGCTGTTTTTTTCGTAATACGAGCAGATAAGAACGGATCCTTTTGCTCAGATTGAGTTAGCATGGATCGGTTTACTTGAGGATGAATTAGCGTGTGCGTTAAGCTGATGTCATTTTCACGCGCATATTCATAATAATCACGTGCATTTTTAGCAAATTGAGCACTTCCGCCACCTTCTTGTGCGAAAAACTCACTTGCTGTTCCAAAAGCCATGATACTTGCATTTAAGTAGTCAGGAGAACGACCCATCATTCCTCCTGAGAAGGCTGCCCACTCCGAGTTCATTTCACGACGTCTAAACAAGTCTTCCTTTGTTTTTGGCGCAATAAATGATAGCCCGACTTTATTCCCAGTTGTTGGAGAAGTATATAACATCTTATCTGCTTTCTCATGCTGTAAATCATAAAGACCTGCTACACTTTCAACGACATTTTTAAATGCTGGATGAGTGGTAACGTCCTCTACTTTTTCCCCATGAATCCATACTTCTGTCTTTCTATTTTTAACGCCTTCAATATAATCTTTCCCTGTACGTGCGCCCATTTTTTTCCCTCCTCAATAAAATCAATCAGCAATTCAAGTTAAATTATTATTTAAATATTCCGAAATCTAAAATCAGAGTTGTTCCTTTTTAAATCTTGTATGAATATTATTTTCTTTATAAGTACCGGCTTCACTGAATTCGATTAATTCCATTGATAACGCTAAGTAACGTGTAGACATGAGACTGGCAAAATGATCTTTCAATACTTCAAACATCGCATCACAAACTTCTTTTTTTACTTCCTCAGTACGCCCAGCTCCTATTTTAAATACAGCATGGACGAAAGCATCGTCTTCTTCCCCATCTGCGACTCGGTAAGCATGTAATTCAATTGCTCGAGAACGAATGCCACCTATCGGAAAATGGCTGCCTCTTTGGATTAGCACTTGATGAATTTTTTCGAAAAGGAATGGTAAATTCGCTTCGTTTTTAATGTTATCCGTGTATTCCAGAATAAAGTGTGGCAAATAGAGAACCTCCTTTCACCTTAACGATTCGTAAAGACTTCATCACCAATAATGGTATTTACTAGTCTGCCAATGCCAACTATTTCAGTTACTATGACATCTCCAACTGCGGTATCAACCGAACCTTTCGGTGTACCAGTTAAAATGACATCATTTTCACTTAGCGTCATAAAACCACTTAAATACTCAATAAGAGTTGGAATATCAAAAATCATATCTGCAGTAGTTCCTTCTTGAACAAGCTGATCGTTGACATGTGTCGTTAATTTCAAGTTCATGGGATTCTCAATTTCACTAGCATCGACTAACCAAGGACCAAATGGCGTACATCCATCTCGATTTTTAACACGTAAATTTGGACGGTAATAGTTTTCTAAGTAATCTCTAATCGCATAATCATTCGCAACGCTATATCCTTTAATATATTGGTACGCGTCTTCTTTTTTTACATGCCTAGCTGTTTTTCCAATAACCACTGCAAGTTCACACTCATAATGCATATACTCAACATCTGATGGTCTCCGTGTCTTTGCATCATGGCCAATAAATGTGTTTGGTCCTTTCAAAAACACCAATGGTTCGGTCGGTGCATCAAATGCCAATTCTGCTGCATGATCCGCGTAATTAAGACCTAATGCAAATACAGTTCGTGGTTCAACGGGTGTCAGCCATACAACTTCACTTTGTTTAACGATCCGTCCATCATCTAATTGAAGTTGACCTTCCCATTCATTTGCTTCGTGGATGGAGCCATTATATGAAATTCGTGCTTTTTTCATTGTGCACCCCTCCAAATGAATGATTGTTCTTCCACAATGACATTTTCTAAACTGCCTACACCTTCTATTTCGATTCTTACCTTATCTCCAATTTTAGCTAGAGGTGCATTTTCGGGAATCCCAGTAAGTAATACATCTCCAGGATTTAATGACATGAATTCCGTGACATCTACAAGTAACTGAGATACTTTACGAATCAAATTTATTGTGGAGTTTTCTTGTTTTAACTCATTATTTATGTAGACACGAATGGTCAAATTATCAGGGTCATGTATCTGGTTTTTTTCCACAATCCATGGACCAATTGGGCAGAACCCATCGCGGGCTTTGTATGAAACAGCAGGTCGAAACAAGCTTTCATGTGGAATGCTAATATCGTTTCCAATGGTATACCCAGCAATATAGTTTACTGCTGTTTCTTCATTCAATGCTCCAGCTTTCATTCCAATAACGATACCAAGAGAGGCGCCAATCTCAAGATGCTTAACATCTGGTGGTATTGGAATTCCCTCACCTTGCCGATTAAAGGTATTAACCGGTTTAATATAAAGAATGGGTGCTTTCGGCGGCGAAGCATATGGTTTTTCATGGACTTGATTTCCTAACTGTTCTAGAGCACCTTTATAGTTCAACAATGTGCCGTATACAGTTCCGTTTATTGGCGTATCAAGTTGAACGTCATTTGTATGAAACGATTGATCCCCTATGGTGAATGTATTATTTTTCGGGTCAACCTCAATTGATTCGAAATGATTGGAACCTAAAAGTTTCATCTTTGCTTTGATCACAAATTCCACTCCTCTAGTTATCAGTAGTTAACCGCTCGATAACTATCGTTTTGCGTTTCTTATGTTGGCAATTAAAAAGAACGACCTTCATGTAGGTTGGAGTTTTCAGGCTACAATCTATGAAGAGTCGTCCTTATGGATGCAAGAAACTATACTCTTAGCATTTTAGTAATGAATTTAAATAGAAAGTAATGCTTTATCACTCGTAAGTTTTTCTCCACGAATTCGTTGGAATTCATCCATTAACTTAGGAATGGTTAATTTCTTTTTCTCTTCAGCATCAAACTCTAATATAATTTGCCCCTTGTCCATCATAATGAGCCTGTTCCCTAAATCGAGGGCCTGTTGCATATTGTGAGTAATCATCAAGGTAGTTAGTTGATCTTTTTCCACCAATTGTTTTGTTAAATTCGTAATTAATTCTGCTCGAGCTGGGTCGAGTGCTGCTGTATGTTCATCTAGTAATAAAATAGACGGTTGAGTGAAGGTTGCCATTAACAATGAAAGTGCTTGTCTCTCACCACCTGAGAGCATGCCTACTTTTGCATTTAACCGATTTTCTAAGTTCAAATGAAGTGTTTCAAGAGATGTGCGGAATAATTCCCGTCGTTTCTTGTCCACACCTATTCGCAGACGCCTTTTCTTGTTACGTGAATAGGCCATTGCTAAGTTCTCTTCGATCGTCATTGTAGGAGCGGTTCCAGCCATTGGATCTTGGAAAACACGACCAATCATTTGAGATCGTTTATACTCTGGCAATTTTGTTACTTCCTTACCAGCAATTTCAATCGTACCAAAATCCGGATATAAGGCACCTGAAATCATATTTAACATCGTCGATTTACCGGCACCATTACTACCAATAACCGTCATAAAATCTCCAGGGTTTAAATTAAGATTGATTTGATCAAGCGCAATTTTTTCATCCGGCGTAGCTTCATTAAATAATTTATTAATCTGGATGAGTTTCAGCAATCTTAGATCCCCCCTTAGTTAGTGACTGTTGGTATTCTAATAGCCGTTCAGCGTGTCGTTTGGCTTTTCTATTTTTTTCGCGTTTTTTATCAAAGTATTGCGGTAGTATAAGCGCCACTATAACAATCACAGCTGTAATTAATTTCATGTCTCCTGTATCAAGGAAATCTACTCTCAGTGCTAGTCCGAGAACAATACGGTAAATGATAGCTCCTGCAATTACAGCAAGCGTGGTTCGAACAATCGTTTTTGTGCCAAAAATTGCTTCACCAATAATGACAGAAGCGAGACCGATAATAATCATACCGATACCCATGCCTATATCAGCGAACTTCGCATATTGAGCGATTAATGCACCTGAGAACGCAACGAGAGCATTCGAGAATCCGAGACCCACTATAATCAAATTATCTGTATTAGCAGATAAGCTACGAATCATTTTCTTATTATCACCAGTCGCTCTAATAGCAAGACCAACTTCAGTTTTTAAGAACCAATCCACCACTAGTTTGATAATTAAGACGATAATCATCATAACCAGTAAGGTTCCCCAAGTTTTGGGTAAATACTCCACCCCTAACATGCCGAAAAATCGATTAATCATGGCATCGATTCCAAAAGGACTCCAAAAAGCTTGGAATTGATTAAACATCGTTTCTGCATTGAGAAGCGGGATATTAGGTCTCCCAATCGAATTCTCAGAAGTGAGACCCATAATCCTCAAATTTATCGAATACAGAGCAATCATCATTAAGATTCCTGCGAGTAATGCGTTAATCTTTCCTTTAGTATGAAGGAGACCCGTCATGCAACCTGCTAAAAAGCCGATTATTACTGCAACTAACGTTGCGAGTAACGGGTGGTAACCCAATACAATCATTGTTGCTGCTACACCTGCACCAGTAACAAAACTGCCATCAACCGTTAAATCCGGAAAATCTAATACACGGAATGAAATATAAACACCTAACGCCATGATTGCATAGATGATTCCTTGCTCTACAGAGCCAAATACAGCTGAAAACATGTAGAATCACCTCCTATTTTATTCGCTAAATTCTGCTTCCCACTCATCCTTAATTTCAAGATTTAATGCAGATGCTGTGTCTTTATTCATAGTGAAAATTAATTTTTGTGGAATTTGAACTGGTAAGTCAGCAGGTTTGCTTTCACCTTTAAGGATTTTTACTGCCATTTCACCAGCTTCATAACCGATGTCAAAGTACTCAAATCCATAAGCAGCTAATCCACCACGTTTAACAGAGTCAAACTCTGCAACCATCATAGGAATCTTATTTTCATTTGCAACGGACACAACTGATTCAAGAGCAGAAACAACTGTGTTGTCTGTAATAATGTATAAAGAATCCACTTTGCCTATTAAAGATTCTGTTGCCTGTTTAACATCTGCAGATGTAGCCACTGAAGCTTCAACGACTGTCATATCCATATCTTTTAACATCTTTTTTACTGCATCAACTTGTGCACGTGAATTTTGTTCGCCTGAGTTAAACACCATACCAACTTTTTTAGCGCCTAATTCATCTTTTAAGAATTTCATCGTATTTGAAATTGCATCTGGATGACTATCGATTGTGCCAGTTACGTTTCCGCCTGGGTTTTCCATCGATTCAACAAGCTCAGCTCCTACTGCATCTGTTACTGAAGTAAAGACAATAGGAATATCTGAAGTAGCACTTGCCGCTGTTTGTGCACTAGGAGTTGAGTTAGCAAAAATAAGATCTACATTTGCACTCACTAAGTTAGAGGCAATGGTGGTACTCGCGCTTGGATCACCTTGTGCAATTTGTACATTATACTCTGCATCAATACCAGCATCTTCTAATGCCTTTTTAAATCCATCGTATGCAGCGTTTAAGGATGGATGTTCAACAATTTGAGTTACCCCAATCTTATAGGTCTTTTTTTCTCCACCTGATGACGACGATCCACCATCATCTCCACAAGCCCCAAGAACTAATGCAGAGCCTAAGATTGCTATCCCAATTTTTTTCCAACTTTTCAACATGATATTTCCCCCTCTAAACATAGTTATATGGTAAATAATTAAAACCAAAGGTAGAAATTGAATCAACATATTTAGGCTACTAAAATCGTGGTGATGTAATCATAGATGACAGTTGATTGTAGAATTAAACTGTCTGCAAATCTTTCTTCTTATCAGGCGCTGAATGAATAGCTTGTCCGATTAATCCTTCAACGGCTTCAAGTAAACCTTCAGAAAAACCTGGATGAGCATATAAAGGAAATTTGATATCCTCTTCTTTTGCGGCCATCTCTAGTAATTGAACAAAAGATCCAGACATTTCAACAGCTCCCTCACCAATCATATGGATTCCATTGATGATTTCTGTATCGGCGTCCGAAATAACTTTAATGAACCCATCCTTTTTCCCAGATATAGAGGCGTAGCCATTGCCAGCCAATGAAAATTGACTGATACGGACGTTTAATCCTGTTTCCTTAGCCATTTGTTCAGTAAGTCCCACTGATACAGCTGGTGGGATAGTATGAGCAACGTGCGGGATAAAAGTTAGGTCAACTTCAGGTTTAAAACCTGCGATAGATTCTACCACCACTTTACCTTGCTTAATCGCTTTTACTGCTAACGAAGGTCCCTCCGTTACGTCACCTATTGCATATATAGATGGTATGGAAGATTGCATTTTTTCATTGACCGAAATGAAACCTGCCTCTGATTTATGTAGTCCTATTCGACTTATTCCAAGAGGTTCTAAATTAGGTTTCCTTGAGCCAGAAACAAACAGATAGGATCCTTCTATAACTTCATCCGTATCCTTATTTGTCTTAAAACTAACTTTAACACTAAAATCAGATTCTTTTGTAGTAATATTTTGAATATCTTTATAAATCGTTATTTTTCGGCGTTTAAATAAGCGATTTAGTTCCTTAAGTATAGATTCGTCAAAATGTTGAGATGTGTTTTGATCAAATAAGATTGTCACTTTAGTGCCAAAAGCTGCAAAACTTGAGGCTACCTCAAGTGCAATATAATCTTGTCCATAGACGATCAGATGTTCAGGTGTTTCTTCTAGTGTAAATATTTCGTGGGGTAACAGCACTCTGTTTCCTTTGTCTGTTACCCATTTCGACATAACAGGTGTACTGCCGGTTGCAAGAATCACTTGGTCAAATTCGAAAATATCAAATTGATGGCCATTTTCTACGCCGATTTTATTTACAGCTAAGAACGTTGCTTTACCTTGAATAACTTCAATTTTATTGGCTTTACATAAATTCTCTACACCTAAACGTAAACCCCTAATAACCTCATCTTTATATGATAGAAGCTTAGTTAGATTAAAGGTATCATCTCCACTACCAATTCCTAAATTTGATACATGAAAGATTTCTGCTCGTTTTGATGCTGCGTGAGTAAAGACTTTTGACGGGATACATCCTTTATTTAAACAAACCCCACCTAAATTAGCCTGTTCAATAAGTGTGACGGAAAGTCCGAGTTGTGCACCACGAATGGCAGCAGAATAGCCCCCTGGTCCACCACCGATGATGATAAGATTTCTTTGCTGTGTAATTTCGCCAACAACCATTAAATCATCTCCATCATTAGTTTATGGGGTTGTTCTATTAAACTAGCTAATCTGTTCGTAAACGCTACCGCAGTTGCACCATCGGCTACACGATGATCGAACGCCATTGAAAGAGTCATAATATGACCGATTACAATTTCATTTTGGTCATTTACAATCGGCTGTTTCTTTGTTTTGTGAAAGGCGATTAAAGCAGTTTCTGGATAATTAATGATTGGCGTTGCCCCGGTGCTTCCAAGAGGTCCAACATTACTCACCGTAAACGTACTATTTTGCATTTCAAAAGGTTGTAGTTTGCCTGAAATTGCTCTTTCAGTTAAGCCTTTTACATCTTTGTGAATGTCTTTAATCGACTTTTTGTCTGCATCATGAATGACAGGAACTATTAAGCCGGATTCAGTGTTTGTGGCCATTCCAATATGGTAATTCTTCTTTAAGAGAATTCGACTATTTTCTTCATCAAGTTCTGCGTTAAAAATCGGGAAATCTTTCAAACAAATTACAAGGGCTTTTACTAGAAATGCCGAAACACTAACTGATTCTCCAGTTGCTTTCATTTCTTCGCGCAATTTAAACAAGTTCGTCATATTGATTTCATCAAAATGAGTAACGTGTGGAATAGTAAATAAAGATTTCGTCATTTTCTCTGCAATTTTTTTACGGATTCCCTTAAATGGAATCTCATCAGGTGTAACGTTACTGGAATCTGTAGTCACTGAATTTTGATTTGAAACAACTTCAGGTTGCTCAGAGGTTTGATTGCGATTAATAAAGCGATATACATCCTCTTCAGTTACTCTCCCAGAAGGGTCAGATGCTTTTACATCTTCAATGTTAATATCATGTTCTCGAGCGATTTTTCGAGTATATGGTGCAGCTAGTACTCGATTAAACGACGTGATCGAAGTGGTAGTTAATACATTTTTTGGCTGTACGTTTTGTTTTAGTGTCACTTTTTCAACTTTAGGTTGTACTACATGCTCTTTCTTAGAGGATTTGTCGTCTGCTTCTATGTAGATAAGGCTAGTTCCTACGTGAACTGTTTCGCCTGCTTCAATAATAATTTCCTTAATGACACCAGAGCAAGGTGAAGTAAGTTCCGCCACCATCTTGTCGGTTTGTACTTCTACAAGTGGTTGATCCGTTTTCACAGTATCACCAACTTTTACAAGGTAATGGATGATTTCTCCTTCCGTCATCCCTTCTCCGATATCATGTAATTTCACTTCGAGCATGTCATTTCCCCCTTAAAAATGAACCACTTTTTCTATCGCTTCTTGTACACGTGCAGGTGTAGGAAGATAATGTTCTTCTAATGAGAAAAATGGTACCGGTACATCAAATCCTGTCACTCTTTCAATTGGAGCACGTAAATATAAAAATGCAGTATCGTTGATGATGGAAACGATATCATTACCTAATCCGCTCGTATGATGAGCTTCGTGTATAATAACGGCTCTAGTTGTCTTTTGAACAGACTCAGAAATAATGTCTCGATCAATCGGATAAAGTGTCCGTAAATCAATGATTTCACATTGAATTCCATTTTTCTCAGCTAGTTGTGCTGCCTTTTCTGCAACCGTAATCATGGCACCCCAAGCAATTAGTGTTACGTCTGAACCTTCACGTACTATTTTTCCTTTACCAATTTCAACTGTGTATTTTCCAACAGGTACTTCTTCTCGCATCGATCGATAGTTTTTCATCGTCTCTAATACGAGTACAGGATCCGGATCTTCCATCGCTGCTATGAGTAAACCTTTAGCATCATATGGATTTGAAGGACAGACCACTTTGATACCTGGCATATGTGTAAAGAGAGTCTCTGTGCTATCAGAATGGATCTCTGGTGCACGAATACCCGCTCCATAAGGTGCTCGAATAACCATAGGTACGGTAAATCGAGACATTGAACGCATACGAAGACGTGAAACATGCGTCATAATTTGCTCATAAGCAGGATAAATAAAACCAAGGAATTGGATTTCAGCAATTGGTTTAAATCCATTGACAGCTAATCCTACTGAGGCACCGATAATTCCAGCTTCTGATAGAGGTGTATCTACAACTCGTTCTGCACCAAATTGTTCTTGTAGACCTTCAGTTGCTCGGAAAACACCACCGTTTTTTCCGATATCCTCACCCAAAATAATCGTTCTCTCATCATCCTCAAGTAAAACACGCATACCATCATTAATTGCTTGAATCATCGTCATCTGAGTTGTCTTAACATCCTTTTGATTAGACTCTACGATTTGGTTCATAAGGTCACCGCCTTTCTAAGTGTGCAAGATAAGATTCTTTCTGTTCAGCTAATTGTGGAGGCATTTCTGCGAATACATGATCAAATACATCTTCCACGTTTGACGCAGGGTATTTTTCCATTTCTTCAACAGCTAAATCGATTTCATTCGCCGTTTTCTCCTTCACTTCTTCAATCCATTGCTCGTCCCAGTAACCATAATTTTTCATAAATAGTTCTAAACGTGTCATTGGATCAACAATATCTTTCCCTTGTGTTTCAGAACGATATTTAGAAGGGTCATCAGCAGTCGTATGAGCACCTTTTCTCCAAGTCACCGCTTCGATTAATGTTGGACCATTACCAGCTCGCGCATGATTAAAAGCTTGTTTCGTTTCAAAATACACTACGAAGCAATCATTGCCATCAATTCGGACACCAGGTATACCATAAGCAACTGCTTTTTGAGCAACCGTTTTAGAATTCATTTGTTTTTCCATTGGAACTGAAATGGCATAGCCGTTGTTTTGATTAAAAAATACGACTGGTACTTTAAAGACACTTGCGAAGTTTATACCTTCATGGAAATCGCCTTCAGAAGTAGCCCCATCCCCAAAATAAGCAATTGAAGCATTTTGTGTTCCTTTTAATTTCTCAGCCCATGCAGCTCCTGCAGCATGTGGTAGCTGAGTAGCAATCGGAACTGCTGGTGGGAAAATATGACGATCAGGTGGTGCTACACAACCTTCTACACGCCCGTTCCAATATAAGAATGTTCTTGTCATACTCTTGCCGAATGTAATGGTCGCACCATGATCACGATAAGTTGGGAAAACCCAATCATCCGGTTGTAGGGCCAGTGCACTCCCCACTTGAGCAGCTTCTTGTCCTTCAAATGGAGCATAAGTGCCAAGACGTCCTTGTCGTTGTAAGTTAATCGCCTTTCTATCAAACGTGCGGACACGTAACATGTGATAATACAATTCTTTCACTAATTTATCGTCGATTTCATTTTCGTAAGTTGAATCTACAAAATGACCATGATCATCTATGATTCTCTTTATTGGATAATTTTCTTCCAATTCAAACGCCTCCAATCAAGATAAGTTGCGAATAGACCATTTTGGCTTCGCCGCTGTGGTATAAAAGCTATTTCTGTTTGATCGATCAGTAATTCGTTTTTCACACATTTCGTTTGCAGCTTCTTCTGTCGTTTTTCCACTCAATCTTGCTTCTTGGAAAACACCTAAAACCGCATCGTAAATATGTTTTGTTTTAGCTAGAACACGTTCGTGGTTAATCCCATATAATTCGTCAGCAACTTGAATAAGTCCTCCAGAATTTACGATATAATCAGGCGCATATAAAATCCCTTTATCGTGTAGCATTCTCCCGTGAACATCATTTAACAATTGGTTATTTGCTGCACCGACAATCGCTTTTACCTTAAATTGAGAGATTGTGTTTTCATTAATAATTCCTCCAAAAGCACACGGAATGAAAATATCAGCTTCTTGTGAATAAATATCTTCTTTTGAAATAACAGTGACCGTACCAGTAGTGTTTGTCGCTAACTCTTTTATGGCTTGCAAATTTTCCGTACTAATATCTGTAACGAATAAATCAGCACCAGCTTGAAGTAAACCTGTTGCCACTTTAAAGCCAACTTTTCCAAGACCTTGAATCGCATATTTGCGGCCTCCTAATTCGTCACTGCCGAAAAGAATTTGATTAGTCGCTTGTAAACTATAAAGAACACCAGCTGCAGTCGGAATAGAGGAATCGCCACCACCACCATATACTTCTGGTAGTCCATTAATGAAGTTAGATTCTTTTGAAGCATGTATAAAATCTTCCATTGAGGTACCCATGTCTGTACCTGTGTAAAATCGACCACCTAATGAGTTAACAAATTGACCGAAAGCACGAAATAGTTCAGGCGTTTTATCTGTTTTGGGATCCCCGATAATGACTGCTTTTCCTCCACCAAAATCTACGTCTGCAGCGGCACACTTATAGGTCATCCCTTTTGAAAGTCGTAGAACATCTTCGAGTGCTTCATCCATGCTGTTGTAGGGTTGCATCCGACATCCACCTAATGCAGGACCTAATGTCGTATTGTGAATGGCAATAATTGCTCTTAACCCGGTTGTGGGATCGTTACAAAAAACAACTTGTTCATGTTTGCTCATTTTATCGAAGAGTTCGAATTCTTTAGCCATTGACGTTCTTTCTGCCACTTTCATTTTGAATGCCTCCTTAAAATCGATCAGTAGAAAATGATGCTTTAAATAGATGCTTCTATTAATTTGTTTTCGATCGTTTCTTTTGGCAAGATGACTTGTACGACTTCACCCTTACCAATAACCCCTAGATGGTTTGTTGCAATTACTTTAGTTTTGACTAAGTTATCTCGTAATTCGATTACAGTAGCCTTTAAAGTTACAAAAGTACCTAATGGTGAAGCGGCAATATGTCGTAAATGAACAGAAGCCCCCATCCCTTCTTCGTAACTTTCTAAAAATGGTAAAATAATTTTTCGTGAAACCCACTCCATATGATATGTCATGGCAACAGTGGAATAGACGGGATGAACGACTTCGCCTTCAAAAGAAGCAAACATATCTTCTGTAACAATCACTTCAATACTCTCTTCTTTACCTAATTTAAGTCCCTGTTTCATTCATAATCCCCTACTAACTTTTAGTATATGAATCTACTAATAAATTTTAGTTGTTAGTGAAAACGCTTACAAATAAACTAAAAAATATAATTTTCCAAAACGACTTACTTTCTTCCAAATGCCCATTTAGGTTTTGAAGATGTTGTGAAGAATCCATTGCGTTTAGCCTTATTGACGATTCTCTGATCACACATTTTATTGGCAGCTTCTACTGTAGAGATGCCATTTATGGAAGCCATTTCATACACTTCTAGAATGGAATCGTAAATATGTTTAGTTTTTGCAAGTACTCGTTTATGATCGATACCATATAGTTCGTCAGCAACTTGTATCAGACCACCAGAATTGATTATATAATCTGGTGCATAAAGTATTCCCTTTTCTTGAAGAAGTTTTCCGTGATGTTCAGTCAAAAGCTGGTTGTTGGCAGAACCCGCAATGGCTTTGAACTTAAACTTTTCTATCGTTTGATCA
>JBFIXW010000026.1:0-20763 GCA_041605715.1 Paenisporosarcina sp. | reverse complement strand
ATTCGCAAGCAAATTGATCCACAAGTATTGCGTTTCTTTATGATGTCCGTACATTATCGCAACCCGATTAATTTCTCACAAGAACTTGTGGAGAATGCGAAAGCTGGGTTAGAGCGTATTCGAACGTCGTATGCGAATTTAGCACATCGTCTTGAAGCTTCACCAGAACTTGGCGATCATGCAGATATTTGGTTGCATAAAATCGAAGAGGTTAAAACGCAATTTGTTAAGTCGATGGATGACGACTTTAACACTGCTAATGGGATTGCTGCTTTATTTGAACTATCGAGTTTAGCGAATACGTATTTGATGGAGGCTCATACAGAAGCGAAAGTTCTTGAGAACTTTATGAGTACATTAAAAGAGTTAGCGGGTGTTCTTGGAATAGAAATGGATGTTCAAAAAGAAGTGCTCGATGAAGAAATCGATGCTTTAATTGAAGAAAGAATTCAAGCTCGTCAAAATAAAGACTTCGCTCGAGCAGATGAAATTCGCGACCAATTAAAAGAAATGAATATTCTTTTAGAAGATACGGCGCAAGGAATACGTTGGAAGCGCGGATGACAAATGAATACACTTTACGAAACGCAGATGTAAAACAATTAAATTCTTTAGCGCTAGCGTACATGGGAGATGCGGTTCTTGAACAATATGTTCGCGAGCATCTCCTGCGTTCGGGGCGTGTAAAACCAAATACGCTTCATAAAGAAGCGACGAAATACGTTTCAGCCAAGGCGCAAGCTAAAGTAGTTCATAACATGCTGGAAGCTAAATTTTTGTCGGATGAAGAAGAGGCAATTCTTCGAAGAGGACGAAATGCGAAGTCTGGAACGGTTCCAAAAAACACAGATTTACAAACGTATAAATACAGTACTGGGTTTGAAGCGGTCATTGGTAGCTTATATTTACAAGGACAAGCCGAACGAGTCCGTGAAATTATTGAACGTGCAATAACAATTAGTGAAGAACCGAAAGGAGACGTGACGTGATGAATGAAGAAGTAAAAGAACCAACCAATGAGATCCTCTCAGGCAAAAACCCTGTCCTAGAAGCGCTTCGCTCAGGTCGCGAAATGAATAAAGTGTGGATTGCTGAAGGTGTAAAGAAAGCTGGAATTGCTGAACTTTTGCAATTAGCTAAAGAAGCGGGACTCATCGTGCAATTCGTACCAAAAAACAAAATCGATCAATTAACGGATGGAGCAACTCACCAAGGGATTGCCGCGTCGGTTGCAGCTTATAAATATGCGGAGCTTGACGATTTGTTTGAAAGTGCAGCTTCTCGCAATGAAGATCCTTTCTTTTTAATTTTAGACGAACTTGAAGATCCTCATAATCTGGGCTCGATTTTGAGAACGGCGGATGCAACTGGGGTTCATGGCGTGATTATTCCACGTAGACGTGCTGTTGGATTAACCGCGATTGTTGCCAAAACATCCACAGGTGCAATTGAACATATTCCTGTTGTTCGCGTTGGGAATTTAGCGCAAACGGTAGAAGATTTGAAAAAGCGAGGGGTATGGATTGCTGGAACAGATGCAAAAGGATCAGCCGATTATCGCCGCATGGATGCCAAATTACCACTTGCTATTATTATTGGGAGCGAAGGTAAAGGGATGAGTAGACTGTTAAAGGATAAATGTGATTTCCTTTACAACATGCCTATGGTTGGAAAAGTGACATCGTTAAATGCATCAGTAGCGGCAGCTATTTTAATGTATGAAGTGTTACGCAACCGCCTACCGGTCAATGGTAACTGATTGTGGACATTTTGCTCGTCGATGGGTATAACATCATTGGCGCATGGAAAGAGCTCCGAGCTTTAAAAGCAGATAAGTTAATAGATGCCCGCGATCGTTTAATTGAAATGATGGCGGAGTATAAGGCTTATTCTGGATGGCGAGTTATTGTTGTGTTTGATGCACATTTAGTACCGGGTATTGAGCATAAAAACATTCAGCATGCGGTGGAAGTTATTTATACTCGAAAAAACGAAACCGCGGATGAACGAATTGAAAAGCTGGCTGGATCCTTACCTACGAGAAGAGATCAAGTGCATGTTGCGACATCGGATTTAACGGAACAATGGGTTATTTTTGCGCAAGGTGCACTTCGTATTTCTGCACGTGAATTAGAAATCGAGATGGAACAGGTTCAAACGAAAATTACGAAGAATGTTAAAATCATTCAAGAGAAACGTCCGACGTCAAAAATTCCTCTTTCTGCAGAAGTGACAGAAATTTTCGAAAAATGGCGAAGAGGAATGAAATGAGCCGTTGACGCTAGATTTCCACTTCCTGTATACTAGGTCTAACTATGTAGGCAGAGCAGAGGTGATTCCGTTGATAAAGAGCGACCATGTTCACTTAAAGCTACAACGATTTGATGATTTAGTAGATGAAGAGATAGTGGAACTGGTCCATAATGCGAACACGGACGCACTCGATTTCTTGATTACGAAATATCGTTCTTTTGTCCGTATGAAAGCAAGATCGTATTTTTTAATCGGAGCCGATAAAGAAGATATTATTCAAGAAGGGATGATTGGACTCTATAAATCTATTCGAGATTTTAGAGGGGACAAGCTTTCTTCGTTTCGCGCTTTTGCTGAACTTTGTATAACGCGTCAAATTATTACGGCGATTAAAACTGCCACTCGTCAAAAACACATTCCGCTGAATTCTTATGTGTCGCTGGACAAACCTATATATGATGAAGAGTCTGATCGAACCTTAATGGATGTCATATCGGGGTCGGTTATTGATGACCCAGGAGAGATAATGATTCATCGGGAAGACTTCGATTACATGGAAGGGAAAATGGCTGAAATTTTAAGTGAGCTTGAAAGACAAGTATTGGCTCTTTACTTAGATGGCCAGTCGTATCATGAGATTTCGGAAGAACTCAATCGACATGTAAAATCGATTGATAATGCACTTCAACGTGTGAAGCGAAAACTAGAACGACACATTGAATTAGGTGGCGTTCATTAACATGACTCTCTAGGGTGCTGTTGACAGCCTTTTCTAGAGGTGATAGTCTTTAACAATACTCATGAACAATAAAAAGGTGAGAATATGGCTAAAAAAGTCGTGTTGAGTTGTGATCAATGTGGATCTCGAAACTATACGGTACCTTCTTCAAAAGAGGGCTCTAATGAGCGTTTAGAACTTAAAAAGTTTTGTTCGCATTGTAAGGCGCATACGATACACAAACAAACGTTATAACTCTTTACTTCAAGTTGAAGAATATAGATATTTGGTACTCGGAGGGTAAATTAGAATGGCGAATATTAGTGGTTTTTTTGGTAATGTAGTATCAGAAATGAGAAAAGTAAGCTGGCCAAAACGTAAGGAACTAACTCGTTACACGATTATTGTTCTTTCAACAGTTGTGGTTATGGCTTTATTCTTCGCAGTTATTGATTTAGGAATTTCAGAAGCAGTTCGATGGTTCCTTGCACTGTAATTTGATAACAGATATTATTATTGGAAATAGCCCGTCTTATTCTACGAACGGGTTTTTTCATGTGTCTAAGAAAGGGAGGGACGGACGACAGTCCTACTCATGATGGAAAAGAATTGGTATGTAGTACACACGTATTCAGGATACGAAAACAAAGTAAAAGCAAATTTAGAAAAGCGTGTCGAGACAATGGGCATGTCAGACTTAATCTTCCGTGTCATCATTCCGGAAGAGCAAGAAACAGATTTTAAAGATGGGAAAAAGCGTGTCGTTATGCGTAAAACATTCCCTGGTTATGTATTAGTTGAACTAATCATGACGGATGATTCTTGGTATGTTGTTCGTAACACGCCTGGCGTTACAGGATTTATCGGTTCATCTGGTGGTGGAGCAAAACCAACTCCTTTATTGCCAGAAGAAGTAGATTTCATCTTGAAACAAATGGGAATGACAGAGCGCAAACAAGTTGCTGAATTCACTGTCAATGAAATGGTTGAAGTATTAGAAGGGCCGTTCGCTCACTTCCAAGGTAAAGTGGAAGAGATTGATGAAGCTAAAGGTAAGTTGAAAGTTTCTGTTGATATGTTTGGACGCGAAACGAAAATGGAGCTTGACTTCGATCAGGTTCATAAAATTTAATTTCGAAAAGCTACTTGCGCTAGTTATGTAAAAGTGTTATTATTTCAAAGGTCAGACTATATTTTGTGATAGTCTGCACAATTTAGCTCATGTTATCGGCTATTAAGCTGACAGGACAGATATTTGAGTGGGAGGGGCAACCCTATTACCACATCACGGACTTAAGGAGGTGTGTCTCGTGGCTAAAAAAGTTATTAAAATGGTAAAGTTACAAATTCCAGCTGGTAAAGCAAACCCAGCGCCGCCGGTTGGTCCAGCATTGGGTCAAGCAGGTGTTAACATCATGGGATTCTGTAAGGAGTTCAACGCACGTACGGCAGATCAAGCTGGACTAATTATCCCTGTTGAAATTTCTGTATTTGAAGACCGTTCATTTACATTCATTACAAAAACTCCACCCGCAGCAGTATTACTTAAAGTGGCGGCTGGTATCCAGTCAGGTTCTGGTGAACCAAACCGCAAAAAAGTTGCAACGGTGAAGCGTGATAAAGTTCGCGAAATCGCTGAACAAAAAATGCCAGACCTTAACGCAGCATCAGTCGAAGCGGCTATGTTGATGGTTGAAGGAACTGCGCGTAGCATGGGTATTACGATCGAAGACTAATCCCTTGCACTTGATGATGCATTGTTTTTGGAGGGTTGCGGACGTTCATTTTGGACACGCAACCTTTATTCGTGGGAGGTTTAACCCGTTATAACCACAATCAAGGAGGACATTTTACAATGGCTAAAAAAGGTAAAAAGCTGCAAGATGCAGCAAAATTAGTAGACCGTAACAAATTCTATTCTGCTCAAGAGGCAGTAGAACTTGCTAAAAAAACAAGTACTGTTAACTTTGACGCAACTGTTGAAGTAGCATTCAAACTTGGTATCGATACTCGTAAAAATGACCAACAAATCCGTGGAGCAGTAGTACTTCCAAACGGAACTGGTAAAACTCAACGTGTATTAGTTTTCGCTAAAGGCGAAAAATTAAAAGAAGCTGAAGCTGCTGGTGCTGACTTCGTAGGTGATGCAGAATTCATCACTAAAATCCAACAAGGATGGTTTGACTTCGATGTAATCGTAGCTACTCCTGACATGATGGGTGAAGTTGGTAAATTAGGACGCGTACTTGGACCAAAAGGTTTAATGCCAAATCCGAAAACAGGTACAGTAACTTTCGACGTAACGAAAGCAATCGAAGAAATCAAGGCTGGTAAAGTTGAATACCGTGCTGACAAAGCAGGAATCATTCACGCGCCAATCGGTAAAGTTTCTTTCGATGACAATAAATTGGTTGAAAACTTCTTAGCAGTATTTGATGTAGTACAAAAAGCGAAGCCTTCTGCTTCTAAAGGTACTTACATGAAATCTGTTAACGTTACAACAACGATGGGGCCTTCTGTAAAAGTTGACGCATCAGCTGTAAAATTATCTAACTAAGGTTGACAATAATTTAATCGTCTGTTAAGATGATTTTTGTTGTGAATCATTCATTTGTACCGTAGACAGTAGGGGCGACTTGTCGCATAATGATCCTACCGAGGACATGCATTCGAATTCTTTAATTTTAAGATGACGTTTCAGCCCCTGTGTCTATGTATATAGAGCGGGGGCTTTTCTTTTGCCGGTATAAGTGACTCATTCTAATAGGAGGTGTCAAGATGAGCAAAGCTATGGAATCTAAACAAGTTCGCGTTGAAGAGATTACAGAAAAATTCAAAGGTGCTGCGACTGCTGTTGTAGTTGACTACCGTGGATTAAACGTATCTCAATTAACTGAACTTCGTAAGCAACTTCGTGAAGCAGGCGTTGAGTTCAAAGTTTACAAAAACACAATGACTCGCCGTGCAACTGAAGTAGCTGGACTTGAAGGATTGAACGAATTCCTTACAGGACCAAACGCAATTGCATTTTCTTCTGAAGATGTAGTAGCGCCAGCGAAAATCATCAACGATTTCGCTAAAAAGAACGAACAGCTTGAAATCAAAGCTGGTGTGATTGAAGGTGCAATCGCATCTGCTGACGATATTAAAGCACTTGCAGAGCTTCCTTCTCGCGAAGGTTTGTTGTCTATGCTACTCAGCGTACTTCAAGCTCCAATGCGCAACTTCGCTCTTGTTACAAAAGCAGTTGCAGAACAAAAAGAAGAGCAAGGCGCGTAATTCATTACTCGGCTTAGCTGTTTAACCATCTGGGTGTTACCCAAAAAACAAAAAATATTCCTATTAGGAGGAACATACAATGAACAACGAGCAAATCTTAGAAGCAATCAAAGGTATGACTGTTCTTGAATTAAACGACTTAGTAAAAGCAATCGAAGAAGAATTTGGCGTTACAGCTGCTGCACCAATGGCTATGGCTGCTGGTGGCGGTGCTGCTGCTGAAGAAGAGAAAACTGAATTTGACGTTATCTTAACTTCTGCTGGAGACCAAAAAATTAAAGTAATCAAAGTGGTTCGTGAAATCACTGGATTAGGCTTAAAAGAAGCTAAAGAAGTTGTAGACAACGCTCCTAAAGCTCTTAAAGAAGGCGTATCTAAAGAAGAAGCTGAAGAAATCAAAGCTAAACTTGATGAAGTTGGCGCTTCTTCAGAAGTAAAATAATTTCGATTATCAGTACTGGAAAGCTCGTCATTTACCGACGGGCTTTTTCTTCATTTCTCAAATAGGTTGGAGGATTACCATATGGCTGAACATTATTATTCCAAAAAACCTCAAACAGCAAGCAATCCCAAGTCTTGGAGTTTTAAACTGCGAGGACATCTGTTTCACTTTGTTACGGATACAGGAGTTTTCAGTAGAAGCGAAGTAGATTTTGGATCCCGTGTCTTAATCGATGCGTTTAAAGTTCCTGCAATTGAAGGCGATATATTGGATGTTGGATGTGGTTATGGACCGATTGGTTTATCGATCGCAAAGGCGGAAGAAGGTCGCGTGATTCATATGGTCGACATTAATGAACGAGCGGTACAGCTTTCGCAACAAAATGCGGATGGTAACGGGGTACAAAATGTACGAATCTATGAAAGTGATGGATTAACTGAGGTTTCTGAAATGGATTTTGCTGCAATTTTAACAAACCCTCCAATTCGGGCAGGCAAAGAAACGATTTTTCGTTTTTATGAAGATGCTTACAAGAAGATGAAGGTTGATGGGGAATTGTGGATTGTGATTCAAAAGAAACAAGGGGCTCCTTCTACTTTCGATAAGTTAGAAGAAATTTTTGGTCAAGTTGAAGTGGTAGATAAGGTCAAAGGCTACTGGATTATTAAGGCTAATAAAGTCAAATGATTATTGACTTGACAAAATCGCTATGATATTATAATAAAATGCAAAAATATTATTTTGCGGTCGTATGCCCTTTTGTATAAAGATAATTTATAAGTGGGTATACTTACCAAGAATAAGTTTGGTTAACCGAAAATGAGCTCTTTTAAGAACTCGTTTTCTTTTTGTCTTTTCGACATCATACACTAAATATGATGTTCAGAAAAGACCTAATATTGCTTTATTGAGGGGTGAATGAGTTGACAGGTCAACTAGTTCAATACGGACAACACCGTCAGCGTAGAAGCTTTGCGCGTATTAGCGAGGTGCTGGAACTTCCGAATTTAATAGAAATTCAAACAGCATCTTACGAATGGTTCCTCGAAGAAGGATTGCGTGAAATGTTCAGAGACATTTCTCCGATTACGGATTTCACGGGTAATCTTTCACTCGAGTTTATCGATTATACTTTGGCTGATCCTAAGTATCCAGTCGATGAATCAAAAGAACGTGATGTAACTTACGCAGCTCCACTACGCGTAAAAGTACGTCTCCACAACAAAGAAACAGATGAAGTGAAAGAACAAGACGTGTTCATGGGTGATTTCCCACTTATGACCGAAACTGGTACTTTCGTCATCAACGGTGCTGAGCGCGTTATTGTATCGCAATTAGTCCGTTCACCAAGTGTTTACTTCCATGACAAGACTGACAAAAACGGTAAAAAAGGATTCGGTGCTACCGTAATTCCTAACCGTGGTGCATGGTTAGAGTATGAAACAGATGCAAAAGATGTTGTATATGTTCGTATCGATCGTACTCGTAAATTACCAGTAACGGTTCTTTTACGTGCATTAGGCTTTGGTTCTGATCAAGAAATTATCGATCTTATCGGCGATAACGAATACCTAAGCAATACGTTGGAAAAAGATAACACAGAAAGCACAGAAAAAGCATTGCTTGAAATTTATGAGCGTCTTCGTCCAGGCGAGCCGCCAACAGTTGAAAGCGCGAAAAGTCTGTTGTACTCTCGTTTCTTCGACCCAAAACGCTATGACTTAGCAAATGTTGGTCGCTATAAAATGAATAAAAAACTACACATCAAAAACCGTTTGTTCAACCAAACAGTTGCTGAAACGCTTGTAGACCCTGAAACTGGGGAAATTTTAGTTGAAAAAGGTACTGTAATTGATCGTCGTACGTTAGATCGTCTAATCCCTCATTTAGAAAATGGAATCGGATTCCAAACAATTTCTCAAGTTGGTGGCGTATTAGAAGGAGATATCACACTTCAATCAATCAAAATCTTTGCACCTAACGATGAAGCGCAACGTGAAATTAATGTCATCAGCAATGCTTATATTGAAGATGCGATTAAAAATATCACGCCAGCGGATATTATTTCTTCTATTAGTTACTTCTTTAACCTACTTCACAACGTTGGAAACACGGATGACATCGATCATCTTGGTAACCGTCGTTTGCGTTCAGTAGGTGAGTTGTTGCAAAATCAGTTCCGTATCGGTCTATCTCGTATGGAGCGTGTGGTACGTGAACGTATGTCTATCAACGACACACAATCTATTGTGCCACAACAATTGATCAATATTCGTCCAGTAATTGCTTCTATTAAAGAATTCTTTGGTAGCTCTCAATTATCTCAGTTCATGGATCAAACGAATCCACTTGCTGAATTGACTCACAAACGCCGTCTATCGGCATTAGGACCCGGTGGTTTAACGCGTGAACGTGCAGGATTTGAAGTACGTGACGTTCACTACTCTCACTATGGTCGTATGTGTCCGATTGAAACGCCTGAGGGTCCAAATATTGGACTAATTAACTCGCTTTCAAGTTTCGCGAAAGTAAATAAATTCGGCTTTATTGAAACACCTTACCGTCGAGTTGACCCTGAAACAAACCTTGTAACTAGTCGTATTGATTATTTAACTGCTGATGAAGAAGACAACTACGTAGTAGCTCAAGCAAATTCTCGTCTAACTGACAAGGGTGAGTTTGTAAGCGAAGAAGTAGTAGGTCGTTTCCGTGGAGATAACACGGTATTCAAACGCAGCAGTATCGATTACATGGACGTTTCACCTAAACAAGTTGTATCTGCCGCTACGGCATGTATTCCTTTCTTAGAAAACGATGACTCCAACCGTGCCCTAATGGGTGCGAACATGCAACGTCAAGCTGTTCCATTATTAAATCCAGAAGCTCCTTTTGTAGGAACTGGTATGGAACATACAAATGCTCGTGATTCTGGAGCTGCTGTCATTGCGAAGTTTGATGGAATCGTTGAACACGTTGAAGCGAAAGAAATTCGTGTTCGTCGTATCGAAGAAATCGATGGCAAAGAAGTTAAAGGCGATTTAACTAAATATAAATTACAAAAATTCGTTCGTTCTAACCAAGGAACGAGTTATAACCAACGTCCAATCGTTAAGATTGGTGACCGCGTGAAACCACGTGACATTTTAGCTGATGGTCCATCTATGGAAAAAGGCGAAATGGCATTAGGACGTAACGTTGTCGTGGCATTCATGACATGGGAAGGTTATAACTACGAGGATGCGATCATCATGAGTGAGCGCCTTGTAAAAGATGATGTATATACATCTGTTCATATTGAAGAGTATGAGTCAGAGTCTCGTGATACGAAGCTTGGACCAGAAGAAATTACACGTGATATTCCAAACGTTGGGGAAGATGCACTTCGCAATTTAGACGAGCGTGGCATTATCCGTATCGGTGCGGAAGTTCGCGATGGTGATATTCTTGTAGGTAAAGTAACACCTAAAGGGGTTACTGAACTGACTGCAGAAGAGCGTTTACTACACGCAATCTTTGGAGAAAAAGCTCGTGAAGTTCGTGATACATCTCTACGTGTACCTCATGGTGCAGGCGGAATTATCTTGGACGTGAAGGTCTTTAATCGTGAAGATGGCGATGAATTACCACCAGGTGTAAACCAATTGGTGCGTGCTTACATCGTTCAAAAGCGTAAAATCTCTGTTGGAGATAAAATGGCTGGTCGTCATGGTAATAAAGGTGTAATTTCGCGTATTCTTCCTGAAGAAGATATGCCGTTTATGCCAGATGGTACGCCAGTCGATATCATGCTTAACCCACTAGGGGTTCCATCTCGTATGAACATCGGTCAAGTACTTGAGCTTCACTTAGGTATGGCTTCTCGTGCGCTTGGCATTCATATGGCATCACCAGTATTTGATGGTGCAAATGAAGATGACGTTTGGAACACGATGGAAGAAGCTGGTATGAACCGAGATGGTAAAACTACGTTATACGATGGTCGCTCTGGTGAACCTTTCGATAACCGTGTTTCTGTCGGAGTTATGTACATGATCAAGTTAGCGCATATGGTCGACGATAAGTTACATGCGCGTTCAACTGGACCTTACTCATTAGTAACGCAACAACCGCTTGGTGGTAAAGCACAATTCGGTGGACAACGTTTCGGTGAGATGGAGGTTTGGGCTCTAGAGGCTTATGGTGCTGCTTATACACTTCAAGAGATCTTGACAGTGAAATCCGATGACGTGGTTGGACGTGTGAAAACATATGAAGCCATCGTTAAAGGCGAAAGTGTTCCAGAACCAGGAGTTCCAGAATCATTCAAAGTATTAATTAAAGAGCTTCAAAGTTTAGGTATGGACGTTAAAATGATGACCATTACCGATGAGGAAGTTGAATTGCGTGATTTAGATGAAGAAGACGATCTTCAACCTACTGACGCACTAAACATCTTACCAATGAACACAGAAGAAGCACCTGTAGGATCTGTGGAATAAAAGAATTTGTTTGTAAAAACGAATAAAGATATAAGAATTAAAGGATTCAAGGGCAGGCCTTAACCACCTGTCCGCGTTTCCGTTTTACTGATATATCCGCCTGAGCTAAGTGGATACAGTCTTTAATAGACCCAGACTAAGGGAGGTAGGCTCCTTGATAGATGTAAATAGTTTTGAGTATATGAAAATTGGTTTAGCATCTCCTGACAAGATTCGTTCATGGTCTTACGGAGAAGTGAAGAAGCCTGAAACGATTAACTACCGCACACTAAAACCTGAAAAAGATGGTTTGTTCTGTGAACGTATTTTCGGTCCTACAAAAGACTGGGAATGTCATTGTGGTAAGTACAAGCGTGTTCGTTATAAAGGTGTTGTTTGTGATCGTTGTGGTGTAGAAGTTACACGTGCAAAAGTACGTCGTGAACGTATGGGTCACATTGAATTAGCAGCTCCTGTATCTCACATTTGGTATTTCAAAGGAATTCCAAGTCGTATGGGATTAATCTTAGATATGTCCCCTCGTTCATTAGAAGAAGTAATTTACTTTGCTTCTTACGTAGTTGTTGACCCAGCGGATACACCGCTTGAGCGTAAACAATTATTGTCTGAGAAAGAGTATCGAGCGTACCGTGAAAAATTCGGTACTAAATTCTATGCAGCAATGGGTGCCGAAGCGATTAAACGTCTTCTTCAAGATATCGATCTTGAAAAAGAAACGGAAATGCTGAAGGAAGAGCTTAAAACTGCAGCTGGCCAACGCCGTACGCGTGCAATTAAGCGCTTAGAAGTAGTTGAATCATTCCGTAATTCAGGTAACAAACCTGATTGGATGATCTTAGAAGTACTTCCAGTCATTCCACCAGAACTACGTCCAATGGTTCAATTAGATGGTGGACGTTTTGCAACTTCAGATTTGAATGATTTGTATCGTCGTGTTATCAACCGTAATAACCGTTTAAAACGTTTACTTGACCTTGGTGCTCCAAGCATTATCGTTCAAAACGAAAAACGTATGTTACAAGAAGCTGTCGATGCATTAATAGATAATGGTCGTCGTGGCCGTCCAGTAACTGGACCAGGTAACCGTCCATTGAAATCACTTTCACATATGTTGAAAGGGAAACAAGGTCGTTTCCGTCAAAACTTACTAGGTAAACGTGTTGACTACTCTGGTCGTTCGGTTATCGTAGTAGGACCTAACTTGAAAATGTATCAATGTGGTCTTCCAAAAGAAATGGCGATTGAATTATTCAAACCATTTGTAATGAAAGAACTAGTTGAACGTGGCTTAGCTCACAACATTAAGAGTGCCAAACGTAAAATTGAACGCCTAAACTCTGATGTTTGGGATGTTTTAGAAGATGTTATCAAGGAGCATCCGGTTTTATTAAACCGCGCACCTACTCTTCACCGTTTGGGTATCCAAGCGTTTGAACCAACGTTAGTTGAAGGTCGCGCAATCCGTTTGCATCCACTTGTATGTACAGCTTACAACGCTGACTTCGATGGTGACCAAATGGCTGTTCACGTACCTTTATCTGCTGAAGCACAAGCTGAAGCTCGTTTATTAATGCTTGCTGCACAAAACATTTTGAACCCGAAAGACGGAAAACCAGTTGTTACACCATCTCAAGATATGGTTTTAGGTAACTATTACTTAACACTTGAGCGTAAAGGTGCAACAGGCGAAGGTGCAACGTTCTACGGTCCAAATGAAGTGCAAATTGCTTATACAAATGGTCATGTTCACTTGCATTCGCGTATTGCGATTAATGCAGGTTCATTAAATAACCAAACCTTCACTGAAGAACAAAACAAGATGTTGTTATTGACGACAGTGGGTAAAGTAATATTCAATGAAATCTTGCCAGAGACATTCCCGTATATTAATGAACCAACTGATGCTAACTTACAAGAAGAAACACCGGCTAAATACTTTGTGCCGACTACAACAGATGTGCGTAAGCACTTTGCTGAAGCGGAATTAGTTTCACCATTCAAGAAAAAAATTCTTGGGAATATCATTGCAGAAGTATTTAAACGTTTCCACATCACGGAAACATCAAGAATGCTAGATCGCATGAAAAACTTAGGATTTAAATACTCAACTAAAGCTGGTATTACAATCGGTATTTCCGATATCGTGGTACTTCCAGATAAAGGTTTAGTTCTTGAAGAAGCTCAAGACAAAGTTGACAAAGTGATGAAGCAATTCCGTCGTGGTTTGATTACAGAAGAAGAGCGATATGATCGTGTTATTTCTTACTGGAGCCAAGCGAAGGATGTTATTCAGGAAAAACTGATGAAATCCTTAGATAATTTAAACCCAATCTTCATGATGAGTGACTCTGGAGCGCGTGGTAACGCATCCAACTTTACTCAGCTTGCAGGTATGCGTGGTTTGATGGCCAATCCGGCTGGTCGTATTATTGAACTTCCGATTAAATCATCATTCCGTGAAGGTTTAACAGTACTTGAATACTTCATCTCAACTCATGGTGCTCGTAAAGGTCTTGCCGATACAGCCCTGAAAACAGCTGACTCAGGTTACTTAACTCGTCGTCTAGTTGACGTTGCCCAAGATGTAATTGTTCGTGAGGATGATTGCGGAACGGATCGCGGCTTACTAATCGGCGCATTAATGGACGGAACTGAAATCATCGAAGGTTTCGATGAGCGTATTGTTGGCCGTCATACACGAAAAACTATTTTCCATCCAACGACTAACAAAGTCATTCTTGAAAAAGATGGATTGATTACAGAAGACGTAGCTCGCGTTATTTTAGATGCTGGAATTGAAGAGTTAACCATTCGTTCTGCATTTACATGTAATACGAAACACGGCGTATGTAAAAAATGTTATGGTACAAACTTAGCTACTGGTGAAAACGTAGAAGTTGGGGAAGCGGTTGGTATTATCGCTGCTCAATCAATTGGTGAACCAGGTACACAGTTAACAATGCGTACATTCCATACAGGTGGGGTAGCTGGAGACGATATTACACAAGGTCTTCCGCGTATCCAAGAGATTTTCGAGTCTCGTAATCCTAAAGGTCAAGCGGTAATCTCTGAAATTACAGGTGTTATTACTGAAATTGATGAAATTCGTGAAGGCCAAAAAGAAATTACGATTCAAGGTGATGTAGAAACTCGTAAATATTTATCTCCTTATAATGGTCGTCTGAAAGTTCAACTGAATGACACGATTAAACGTGGAGAGGTATTAACTGAAGGTTCAATCGATCCTAAAGAATTGTTGAAAGTTAAAGACGTTTCAACTGTTCAAGAATACCTGCTAAAAGAAGTTCAAAAAGTTTACCGTATGCAAGGGGTAGAAATCGGAGACAAACATATTGAAGTAATGGTTCGCCAAATGCTTCGTAAAGTGCGCGTCATCGAAGCTGGAGAAACAGAATTGTTACCAGGTTCGTTACTTGATATTCACCAATTTGCAGAAGCGAATAAAGAGGCTGTATTAAACGGGAAAATTCCTGCGACATGTCGCCCTGTTATTCTTGGTATTACAAAAGCTTCTCTTGAAACAGAATCATTCTTATCTGCTGCGTCATTCCAAGAAACAACGCGTGTGTTAACAGACGCTGCGATTAAAGGAAAACGTGATGAATTACTTGGTCTGAAAGAAAATGTTATTATCGGTAAACTCGTTCCGGCGGGTACTGGTATGCAACGTTACCGTCAAATCAAGATCGTTGATCAGAAAAAAGACGAAACAGAAGTAGCGGTTAGCGTTGAATAATTAAATTCGATGGGGTATGC
Source organism: Paenisporosarcina sp. (assembly GCA_041605715.1). Lineage (GTDB taxonomy): Bacteria > Bacillota > Bacilli > Bacillales_A > Planococcaceae > Paenisporosarcina. The sequence goes on along the minus strand of JBFIXW010000026.1, from coordinate 5,816 downwards.
CTATGCATACCCATCGTTTTTTACACAATGGTGTTGACAGAAAAAATTTAAGATGATAATATGTTTAAGGTTGATAGTTGAAGGTCTGTCTCTTTGGAGGATATGTAAATATGTCTTATGAAAAAGTTAATCAGGCTAAGAAAACAATCATCGGTACTAAACAAACAGTTAAAGCAATCCATGGTGGCCATGTAATAGAGATACTCGTGGCTCGCGATGCAGAAGATCGAATCACCCAAACAGCTATTAATGCTGCGAAAGAAAAAGGTGTGAAGATTAACTTCGTCGAGTCTAAGATAGAACTTGGTAAAGCCTGCGGTCTTCAAGTAAGTGCTGCGGTAGTTGCTATATCTGTGTAACAGTTTTTGTGTGTAGAACACAAAGACTTTGTTTTTTACCCAAAAATGAACCACCTGGATGTGTGGTATTACAATGATAACAAGAAGGGAGGAATAATCGATGCCTACAATTAACCAATTGGTACGTAAGCCTCGTAAACCTAAAACAGTTAAATCTGGTTCTCCAGCTTTAAACAGAGGGTACAACAGTTCTAAAAAAACGTTAACAGACGTTAAATCACCGCAAAAACGTGGGGTTTGTACACGTGTTGGAACAATGACACCGAAAAAACCTAACTCGGCACTTCGTAAATATGCGCGTGTACGTTTGACTAACTTAATTGAAGTTAATGCTTACATTCCGGGAGAAGGTCACAACCTACAAGAACACAGTGTTGTACTACTTCGCGGCGGTAAAGTAAAAGATTTACCGGGTGTACGTTACCATATCGTGCGTGGTGCACTTGATACTGCTGGTGTTACTGGTCGTATGCAAAGCCGCTCATTATACGGTACTAAACGCCCTAAAGTTAAAAAAAGCTAATTGAAACAAACTAAAATAAACTGCATCGAAAGGAGGAAAACACATGCCTCGTAAAGGTCCTGTTTCCAAACGTGACGTGTTACCAGATCCAATTTATAATTCGAAACTTGTAACTCGTCTAATCAATAAAATGATGGTAGATGGTAAAAGAGGTACTTCTCAAAAAATTCTTTATGGAGCGTTTGAACTTGTTCAAGAACGTTCTGGGAAAGATCCATTAGAAGTATTTGATGCTGCATTAGCAAACATCATGCCAGTACTAGAAGTTAAAGCTCGCCGCGTAGGTGGATCTAACTATCAAGTACCTATCGAAGTTCGTCCAGAACGTCGTTCAACTCTAGGTCTTCGTTACTTAGTGAACTATTCTCGTCTTCGTGGAGAGAAAACTATGGAAGAACGTTTAGCTAACGAAATTCTTGACGCTTCAAACAACACAGGTTCTTCTGTGAAGAAACGTGAAGATATGCACAAAATGGCGGAAGCTAACAAAGCATTCGCTCACTACCGCTGGTAGGATTTTTCATCCACTAATAACTCTGATAAGAGATGGAAGGAGAAATACAAAATGGCTAGAGAGTTCTCCTTAGAGAAAACGCGTAATATTGGAATCATGGCTCATATTGATGCTGGTAAAACAACAACTACTGAGCGTATTCTTTATTACACTGGTAAAATCCACAAAATTGGTGAAACGCACGAAGGTGCTTCACAAATGGACTGGATGGAACAAGAGCAAGAGCGTGGTATCACAATCACTTCAGCTGCAACAACAGCTGCTTGGGATGGTCACCGCGTAAACATTATCGATACTCCTGGACACGTAGACTTCACAGTTGAAGTTGAACGTTCACTTCGAGTACTTGATGGTGCTGTTACTGTTCTAGATGCACAATCGGGTGTAGAACCACAAACTGAAACAGTATGGCGTCAAGCAACAACTTATGGCGTACCACGTATTGTTTTCATTAACAAAATGGATAAAATGGGTGCAGACTTCCTATATTCTGTAGGAACTCTACACGATCGTCTTCAAGCGAACGCACACCCAATCCAACTTCCAATTGGTACTGAAGAAGATTTTAGTGCAATTATCGACCTTATTGAAATGAAAGCTACTTTCTACGGTAACGAAGATGGTACGGCAGTGACAGAAGGCGAAATTCCTGAATCTCATAAAGCTCAAGCAGAAGAATACCGTGAGAAGTTAATCGAAGCGGTAGCAAGCGTTGATGAAGATCTTATGAATAAATACCTTGAAGGTGAAGAAATCTCAAATGCAGAGTTGAAGAAGGCTATCCGTGACGCAACGATTGCAGTTGAATTCTACCCAGTTATCTGTGGTTCAGCATTCAAACACAAAGGTGTTCGTAAAATGCTTGACGCAGTAGTTGATTACCTTCCTGCTCCAACAGACGTGCCTTCAATTAAGGGTATTTTACCTGATTCTGAAGAAGAAGTTATTCGTGAATCTAACGACTCACAACCCTTCTCAGCATTAGCTTTCAAAGTAATGACTGACCCTTATGTTGGTAAATTAACATTCTTCCGTGTTTACTCTGGTGTACTTGAATCAGGTTCATACGTACAAAACTCTACAAAAGGTAAACGTGAGCGTGTAGGTCGTATCCTACAAATGCATGCGAATAGCCGTGAAGAGATTGCTAAAGTTTATGCGGGTGATATCGCTGCTGCTGTTGGTCTTAAGGACACAACAACTGGTGATACTCTATGTGACGAGAAAAACCTTGTTATTCTTGAATCTATGGACTTCCCAGAACCAGTTATCTCATTATCTGTAGAACCGAAGTCAAAAGCGGACCAAGATAAAATGGGTCAAGCTTTACAAAAACTTCAAGAAGAAGATCCAACTTTCCGTGCTCACACTGACACAGAAACTGGACAAACAATCATCTCTGGTATGGGTGAACTTCACCTTGATATCTTAGTTGACCGTATGCGCCGTGAATTTAAAGTAGAAGCTAACGTTGGTGCTCCAATGGTATCTTACCGTGAGACTTTCCGAGATTCTGCTAAAGTTGAAGGTAAATTCGTACGTCAATCAGGTGGTCGTGGTCAATTCGGACACGTTTGGATTGAATTCTCTCCAAATGAAGAAGGAAAAGGCTTTGAATTTGAAAACGGCGTTGTCGGTGGTGTTGTACCACGTGAATACATCCCAGCTGTTGAAGCAGGTCTTCGTGACTCTTTAAACAATGGTGTACTAGCTGGTTACCCACTTATCGACATTAAGGCTCGTCTATTTGACGGTTCTTACCATGATGTCGATTCAAATGAAATGGCGTTCAAAATTGCTGCTTCAATGGCTCTTAAAAACGCAATTTCGAAATGTAAACCAGTTCTTCTTGAACCAATGATGAAAGTGGAAGTAGTTATTCCTGAAGAATACTTAGGAGATATTATGGGTAACATCACTTCTCGCCGTGGACGCGTAGAAGGTATGGATGCTCGTGGTAACTCACAAGTTGTTCGTTCAATGGTTCCACTTGCAGAAATGTTCGGTTATGCAACAACTCTTCGTTCAGCGACTCAAGGTCGTGGAGTATTCTCAATGACTTTCGATCACTACGAAGAAGTACCGAAATCAATTTCAGAAGAAATTATCAAAAAAAATAAAGGTCAATAATTGAATTTTGATTCTTTATCAAGTATAACTATTTTGTAAGCTATGAATGATGTAGGATCTAGACCTTCATCATTCATACCAAAAACTATTAATATAATTTTGAGGAGGATTTCTCTAATGGCAAAAGCTAAATTTGATCGTTCTAAAACACACGCAAACGTAGGAACAATCGGTCACGTTGACCATGGTAAAACTACTTTAACTGCTGCAATCGCAACAGTTCTTGCAAAACGCTCTGGTGGTACTGCAATGAGCTATGCACAAATCGATAACGCTCCTGAAGAAAAAGAGCGCGGAATCACAATCAACACTTCTCACGTTGAGTATGAAACTGCAACTCGTCACTATGCACACGTTGACTGCCCAGGACATGCCGATTATGTTAAAATCATGATCACTGGTGCTGCACAAATGGACGGCGGAATCCTAGTAGTATCTGCTGCTGACGGCCCAATGCCACAAACTCGTGAGCACATCCTTCTTTCACGTCAAGTTGGTGTACCTTACTTAGTAGTATTCATGAACAAATGTGATATGGTTGACGACGAAGAGCTACTTGAATTAGTAGAAATGGAAATTCGTGACCTATTATCTGAATATGACTTCCCTGGTGATGACATTCCAGTTATCAAAGGTTCAGCTCTTAAAGCTTTAGAAGGCGAAGAAGCTTGGGAAGAAAAAGTTGTTGAATTAATGGACGCTGTTGATTCTTACATCCCAACTCCAGAACGTCAAACTGACAAACCATTCATGATGCCTGTTGAGGATGTATTCTCAATCACAGGTCGTGGTACAGTTGCTACTGGTCGTGTTGAGCGTGGACAAGTTAAAGTTGGAGACTTAGTAGATATTATCGGTATCGTTGAAGAGCCGAAATCAACTACTGTAACTGGCGTTGAAATGTTCCGTAAACTTCTTGACTATGCAGAAGCTGGTGACAACATCGGTGCTCTTTTACGTGGTGTTTCACGTGAAGATATCCAACGTGGTCAAGTACTTGCTAAACCAGGTACAATCACTCCGCATACTGAATTCAAAGCGGAAGTTTATGTTCTTTCTAAAGAAGAGGGTGGACGTCATACTCCATTCTTCACAAACTACCGTCCTCAGTTCTACTTCCGTACAACTGACGTAACTGGTGTTTGTAACTTACCTGAAGGCGTTGAAATGGTTATGCCTGGGGACAACATCGAAATGACTGTTGCTCTTATCGCTCCAATCGCGCTTGAAGAAGGTACTAAGTTCTCTATCCGTGAGGGTGGACGTACTGTTGGTGCTGGCGTAGTTGCTACTATCACTAAATAATTAAAACTTTTAAAAACCTTGCCGGGACGCTGGCAAGGTTTTTTGTTTGCAATAAAAAGTATGAGTATATGGGTTTTAAGATAAATAAGGAAAGACATAGCTTGCACCATTTTTGGTGTAGGTTATGTCTTTTTTCATTCATTACTATTGTCGTATATTATGCATGGTGGTTCAGCTAGTTAACTAGGTTGTGAAACGTGTTTGATTGATAAAAGGCTGAGTTTGATTGATAAATCGGCAGTTTGATTGATAAATCTCTAATTTGATTGATAAATTCTCCATTTTGATTGATAAATATTCCAAAACGAATTCTCCCTTTAAAAATCGTCTCATTAACTAAGTAAACTCCTCAATGAACCGCTCTTCTTTATAACAGAAGCGAAGCGAAAATCAAAACCATTAAAATGGGAGCCTTTTCGCCGGTGGCTCCATGTCTCTTTTCTGTTGGAGGGTGTAGATTGTATGGGTTATTAAGTTAACTAGGTTGTGAAACGTGTTTGATTGATAAAAGGCTGAGTTTGATTGATATATCGCCAGTTTGATTGATAAATCTCTAATTTGATTGATAAATTCTCCATTTTGATTGATAAATATTTTAAAACGAATTGTCCCTTTATAACTCGTCTCATTAACTAAGTAAACTCCTCATTGAAATGCTCTTCTTTATATCAGAAGAGAAGCGAAAATCAAAACCATTCAAAATGGGAGCCATTTCGCCGGTGGGTCCATATTTCTTTTCTGTTGGAGGGTGTAGAAAGAATTGATCATCTAGTTAACTAAGGAGTGAGACTGAAGAATTTATATATCTCGATATTTAGAACAAGTTGGACGAATAAGCTTTAAGCTAGATTCAATTTGACGGATAAAATCTTTATTTTAAAAAGCCTATTAATTGATCATCTTCTACATAACTCAAATTGTTGACTTTCTACACACAATTTGATATTATTTACTTTGTCAAATTAGCACACTACTATACTAAAGT
>JBFIXW010000025.1:0-21149 GCA_041605715.1 Paenisporosarcina sp. | reverse complement strand
GGATGGTGGGTGTCAAGTTCCGATTGCAGGATTTGCAACGGTACAGAACAATACGATTGAATTTACTGGTTTGGTTGCATCTCCTGATGCGGAGCAAGTATACAAAGAATCTTCTTCAAATGTAGAGCCTGAAACAGCTGGAAAAGAAGTAGCCAAGTCATTAAGTGAACAAGGGGCATACGATTTGATTCAACAAGTAAGAGCCGATTTGAATGTATAATAAGGGTGATTTACAAGGGCGAACGATTGTCTTTACAAGTCATCCAAAGTCTGATGAGCCGTTTAAATTAGTTGAACATTTAGGCGGGGAAGTGGCTTGCTTTCCATTGATTCAAATTATTGAATTCCTTAGGCAAGATGAAGCTTTTATTGCAAGATTGTCTTACTATGAATGGCTTATTTTTACCAGTCAAAATGCGGTTGAAATGTTCAATAAAAAGCTAATTAGACACGGGATATTAGTTAGTGAATTGTCTTTGAAAGTGGCGGCAGTTGGAACTAAAACTGCCTCAGCATTAGAGGCAATCGGACTGCAAGTTTCATTTATTCCGACTATTTATAGTGCAGATACTTTTAGTAAAGAGTTTCCAACTCATTTAAACGATTCAGATCGATGTTTGTTTTTAAAGGGATCACTTGCGAAAGATACCATTAGAAATGGAATAGAACATGTAGATGAATGGACTGTGTATGAAACGACACCTAATGTTAAAAATGCAGGGGAGTTAGCTGAATATTTAAAATCTAATCCACGAGTATGTATAACATTTGCTAGTCCGTCAGCTGTTCATAATTTCGCGACATCTGTTTATTCACAAGTACATCTAACAACAGTAAAATTTGCAGCGATTGGTCATATTACGGCTAAATGCTTAAGTGACCACGGCTTGCCTGTCCATATACAAGCTAAATCATACACTTATTTAGCATTAATTGATGAAATTGCGAAATGGAAGGATGTTGAAAGTAAATGAAAGATCTTCAATTTAACAGACATCGTCGTTTACGTAACAATGAAACAATCCGCGCGATGGTTCGTGAAACGACCTTACATACGAAAGATTTAATCTATCCGATTTTTGTTGCAGAAGGCTCAAAAATTCGGAACCCTATTTCTTCAATGCCGGGTGTTTACCAATTATCGCTTGACAACTTAGGGGAAGAAATTGATGAAGTGGTAGCACTAGGTATACCATCTATCATACTTTTTGGCATTCCTTTGGAGAAGGATGCAGAAGGCACGCAAGCTTATCATGATCACGGTATCATTCAAGAAGCCATTCGATTTGTTAAGATGCGCCAACCGAAGTTAATGGTTATTGCTGATACATGTTTATGTGAGTACACAGACCATGGTCATTGTGGCATTATCGAAAATGGCCAAGTGTTAAATGATCCTACATTGGATTTACTTGCACGTACAGCTATCGCTCAAGCTAAAGCTGGAGCAGATATTATCGCTCCATCTAATATGATGGATGGTTTCGTATCAGCAATCCGATATGGTTTGGATGAAGCCGGTTTTGCTCATTTACCAATCATGTCTTATGCAGTAAAATATGCTTCAGCTTATTACGGTCCTTTCCGAGATGCAGCAAACAGTACACCACAATTTGGCGATCGTAAATCATACCAAATGGATTACGCTAATCGGAATGAAGCAATGCGAGAAGCTACATCTGATGTAGAAGAAGGCGCAGATTTCTTAATCGTTAAACCTGCCTTATCCTATTTAGATATCGTACGTGATGTAAAAAATAACTTTGACATTCCAGTAGTTGCTTACAATGTAAGTGGAGAATATGCAATGGTCAAAGCAGCCGCACAAAATGGCTGGATTGATGAAGAAAAAATCGTTTTAGAAACGTTAACAAGTATGAAGCGTGCAGGCGCAGATTTAATTATGACGTACCATGCAAAAGACGTGGCACGTTGGTTGGGGGCTAAATAATGGGACGTTCTTACGAAAAATCAAAACAAGCATTTTCTGAAGCCGTAAAATTAATGCCGGGTGGAGTGAATAGTCCAGTCCGTGCATTTAAATCGGTTGATATGGATCCAATCTTCATGGCAAGTGGAAAAGGCGCAACAATCACTGATATTGATGGCAATGACTATATTGACTATGTATTATCATGGGGACCTCTAATCTTAGGTCATTCACATCCAAATGTAGTATCAGCTATTCAAAAAGTCGCAGAAACAGGGACGAGCTTCGGTTCTCCTACTGTGGTTGAAAATGATTTGGCAAAGCTTGTTATGGAAAGAGTGCCATCAATCGAAATGGTTCGTATGGTTTCATCTGGAACAGAAGCTACAATGAGTGCTTTACGAGCAGCTCGAGGATTTACAGGTCGCAATAAAATTCTGAAATTCGAAGGTTGTTATCACGGTCATGGCGATAGCTTATTGATTAAAGCTGGGTCAGGTGTTGCTACCCTAGGTTTACCAGATAGTCCCGGTGTTCCTGAATCAGTGGCGAAAAACACCATTACAGTAGCTTACAATGACTTAGAAAGTGTACGAGAAGCTTTTAAACAACATGGTGATGATTTAGCTGCCATAATTGTTGAACCTGTTGCTGGGAATATGGGTGTAGTTGGACCGGAACCAGGCTTCTTGGAAGGACTTCGTGACTTATCAACAGAGAACGGAACAGTGCTTATCTTTGATGAAGTTATGACGGGTTTCCGTGTTGGTTATCATTGTGCACAAGGTCATTTCAATGTGAAACCTGACCTCACTTGTCTTGGTAAAGTAATTGGTGGCGGACTACCTGTAGGGGCATATGGCGGTAAACGTGAGATCATGTCTCAAATAGCACCGAGTGGTCCAATATATCAAGCGGGAACATTGTCAGGAAATCCTCTAGCTATGACTGCAGGTTTTGAGACATTGTCTCAATTAACACCAGAAACATATAATCATTTCAATAAATTAGCTGATCTTTTAGAGACTGGATTCCGCGAAGCGGCAACGAAATACAATATTCCACACACAGTTAACCGAGCTGGCTCTATGATTGGCTTCTTCTTTACGAATGAAACCGTATCAAATTATGATATAGCGAAGACGTCAGATCTTCAGTTATTTGCAAAATATTATCGACTAATGGCTGAAGAAGGCATTTTCTTACCACCGTCTCAATTTGAAGGAATGTTCCTATCGGCTGCACATACGGAAGAAGACATTGCAAAAACAGTTGAAGCATTCCATAAAGTATTTGCTCAATTAGTCTAACTTTTTTGTCCTGGTATTCCTATGAGTACCAGGGCTTTTCAATGTGTTTAGTTAACAAAAACTATATAGAGATCCGTTGTGTATTCTTTCCTATTTCAAAAATAGCGTAGAGATTAGAAGAGAAAATAACTGATGGCTCATCTCGACAGACAGTTCGAGTAAGATAAAATCTAGGCCGTTCTTTGAAGAGTTTTTAACCAGAGAGTCTAATCCTAAGGGGAATGTGGTCTCATTTAATAACAGAGACTTTCAGTGAATATTAGATGTAAAGAATGCAAAAACAGTGGTTGATTTTCCGGACGTTTTTATTTGCCTCCTATAAAATTGGTGTATTCCTACCATGGTTACTAGGATCCATCCAGTGAATTCTTTTCTCGAATTCTTTATAAGTGCGGCACCCGAAAGAATTGCCGAAATGTCCATTGCGGCAATTGAAACTGAAGTAGATCTATCCACGTCACAAGTTTTCATTTGTTTCTCATCTTTTTCATACTGTTATTGGCAGGAATATTTGTGACAATGGGCTTAAAAAATGGGTTAAATCATAATTCTATGTTCCTTCGCATACAATCTTTCACAGATAGTTGTGAAGGAGGACAAGAATTGGAAAAAGTAAATTGGTCATTCCAAGAAGTTTTTTATTTTCCAGAAAGTTTTGGCACACCGACCGGAACGACGCTTGTAGAAGTAAAACCTCGATTCGAATTTCAACAAAAGGACGGGTATTGTTGTTTAAATGGGATTTACCATATTTCTGCTTATGTGGCGTTTGAACCTGGTCAATGTGAACATCATGGGATATCAGATTGGGTATCAATTGAAGATTTAGAGATGAATGGTGAACACGGTTACTTTGAATATGCCGTTCCTCACTCCATTGAGCTACCAATGGATTACAATCAAAGTCAAAACGTTCCAGAGTTTACGATCACGAAAATTGATCCAATTGTTACAAATGACAAAACGCTTCAGATTAACTGGGCAGTAGATTGTGCTTATGAAAGGTTGGTTCAGCCTGAATTGGCAGTTGAAGAAAGTTCCTCATCTTCTTCATCTTCTTCATCGTCATCAAATAACGAAGTGATCGAATCATCAGAAGTGACGGGTAAGTCTAAACCATTTTTCTTAAAAGAATTGAAAGAAACTTATTCGGTTTACCAAGTTAAATAATATCTTTTTGGAATAAAAATAAAATCGCAATTAATAGACATAATAATAAAAAATCAAATGTTGTTGGAAGAAAAATCGTTCGAATTAATTCAAACACGGTAATCGGTAAAATAATATTTTTACAATAAAATCGGGTCTTTCGTAACCATGGGGGAAGTAGATAGGGATTATATCCTCGTCTCATAAAAATCTCCTTTCAAAAAAACTTGACTTCATATTGGAAGTTCCGATACAATTGGTTCAATTAAATATCGATGCTTTGATTGGGAAGAGTAAAATCACGTCGTTATCATTAGAGAGGAAACATTTGGTGAAAGTTTCCGTTAGCGCGTATTTGAATGTCGCCCAGGAGCAGTATCTGTGAACGAACTTGAGTAGCAGATGCCGGTTTAAAACCGTTAAGAATCTTGAGAGCGTGATGACTTTTTATGTCATCTGCGAATAAAGGTGGTACCGCGAACAACTCCTTCGTCCTTTTTGTGACGATAGGAGTTTTTTTATTTCCCAAAAAGAAGGAGGAACTGAAAATGACTGAACAAAAACCTCAATTATCAACAAAGTACGATCCAAAGTCCATTGAACAAGGACGCTATGAATGGTGGCTAAATGGTAAGTTTTTTGAAGCTCAACCAAACAGTGATAAAGAACCTTATACAATTGTTATTCCACCACCGAACGTTACGGGTAAACTTCACTTAGGTCATGCATGGGATACAACTTTGCAAGACATCTTAATTCGTATGAAACGTATGCAAGGATATGATGCATTATGGTTACCTGGGATGGACCATGCAGGAATTGCAACTCAAGCAAAAGTTGAAGAAAAGCTTCGCTCAGAAGGCAAATCTCGTTACGATCTTGGTCGTGAAGATTTTGTAAAAGAAACATGGAAGTGGAAGGATGAGTACGCAGGTCATATTCGTCAGCAATGGTCGAAACTGGGTTTAGGTCTCGATTATTCACGTGAACGTTTTACATTAGATGATGGTCTTTCAAATGCGGTAAAAGAAGTGTTTGTTAAGTTGTACAACAAAGGTTTAATTTACCGAGGGGAACGAATCATTAACTGGGATCCAGCGACTAAAACAGCCTTATCGGATATCGAAGTTATTCACCAAGATGTACAGGGTGCTTTCTATCATATGCGTTACCCACTAACAGATGGTACTGGACATATTGAAGTTGCGACAACTAGACCTGAAACGATGCTAGGGGATACGGCTGTAGCGGTTCATCCTGAAGATGATCGCTACAAGCACTTAATCGGAAAAACGGTGACATTGCCGATTATTGGACGTGAAATTCCGATTGTTGCAGATGACTATGTGGATAAGGATTTTGGAAGCGGTGCGGTTAAAATCACACCAGCACATGACCCAAATGACTTTGAAATTGGGAATCGCCACAATTTAGAACGAGTTCTAGTTATGAATGAAGATGGCACAATGAATAACAATGCCGCTCAATATGAAGGGCAAGATCGTTTTGCATGCCGTAAACAAATTGTTGCAGACTTACAAGAAGCGGGCATATTATTCAATATTGAAGAACATGCGCATTCAGTAGGACATTCTGAACGCAGTGGTGCAGTAGTTGAACCATATTTATCTACACAGTGGTTTGTTAATATGCAACCTCTTGCAGATGCAGCAATTCAATTGCAGCAAGGCGAAGATAAAGTTAATTTCGTACCTGATCGATTTGAAAATACGTATATGCGTTGGATGGAAAATATCCGTGATTGGTGTATTTCGCGTCAATTATGGTGGGGGCATCGCATTCCAGCATGGTACCATAACGATACAGGCGAAATTTATGTGGGTCATGAAGCACCTGCAGATGTTGAAAATTGGAAGCAAGACGAAGATGTTTTAGATACCTGGTTCTCTTCAGCATTATGGCCGTTTTCAACAATGGGCTGGCCGGATGAAGAAAATGCTGAATTTAAACGATATTACCCTACTGATGTTTTAGTAACAGGTTATGACATTATTTTCTTCTGGGTATCTCGTATGATTTTCCAAGGAATCGAATTTACTGAAAAACGTCCATTTGACGATGTATTAATTCATGGCTTAGTTCGTGCAGAAGACGGACGTAAAATGTCGAAATCACTTGGTAACGGTGTGGATCCAATGGATGTAATCGACCAATATGGAGCGGATGCTCTTCGATACTTCCTTTCAACCGGTTCATCACCAGGACAAGATTTACGTTTCTCTATAGAAAAAGTAGAGTCGGTTTGGAACTTTGCCAATAAAATCTGGAATGCATCTCGTTTTGCGATGATGAACATGGAAGGCATGAAGTTCGAGGATATTGATTTGTCTGGAGAAAAATCAGTTGCAGATGCATGGATCTTAACTCGTTTAAATGAAACAATCGATCAAGTGACGAAGCTAGCTGAAAAATACGAGTTCGGTGAAGTAGGTCGTGCTTTGTATAACTTCATCTGGGATGATTTCTGTGATTGGTATATTGAAATGGCGAAATTACCATTATACGGTGAAGATGAAGAAGCCAAGAAGATGACGAGATCTGTATTGGCTTACGTGTTAGACAATACGATGCGTTTACTACATCCGTTTATGCCATTCATTACAGAAGAAATTTGGCAAAGCCTACCGCACGAAGGTGAATCAATTACGATTGCCCCGTGGCCATCGGTTAATAATTTATTAACGGACAGTAAAAAAGCATCTAGTATGAAATTACTTTCGGATATTATTCGTGCAGTTCGTACAATCCGAGCAGAAGTTCAAACTCCAATGAGCAAAAAAGTGCCATTGTATATTTCAGCAAAAGATGGAGATACATTAAGGATCTTAGAAGAAAATGCAATGTATTTAGAGAAGTTCTGTAACCCTGAGCCACTTATATTAGGCCAAGACATTCAAGCACCTGGTCAATCTATGTCGAGTGTCGTTTCAGGAGCTGAACTATTCTTACCATTAGAAGGTTTAATTGATATTGGGGCTGAGACATCTCGATTAGAAAAAGAATTAGAAAAATGGGCAAAAGAAGTTAAACTTGTTCAAGGGAAACTATCCAATGAACGATTCGTATCGAAAGCTCCTGATGCCGTAGTTGCTGAAGAGCGTGCAAAAGAACAAGATTATCTTGAAAAGTATGCAACTGTTGAAAAACGACTAGCTGAGCTTAAAAATTTATAATTTTAGTGAATGCCCCAAATTTTTGTGTTTGGGGCATTTATATATAGACATGGAATAAAAATTGATTTCATTTACGACGTACGATTTTTGAAGCATGTCTTTTGACGTGTTTATTCGTCACTTTTTTAATTTTACTTATCAACTTTATGCATTTACTCCTCAGAATTGTCTCAAGCACATGTTACCATGGATATGATTTGCTAAAATCTAACATTATGTTGTTTACCAATCAATTTATCTTCTTTAAAAGTATCTATTGTCCCAAATTTATAATATGGAACATTTTTCTTTTAAGAAGTGATATCTTTTATTCGAAAGAACATGATAGAATAAATTGAATTCTCGGAAATTCCGAGAATATTGAGATTGAGGAGTGACCAATGTGTTTATATCTGTTGATCAAGTAACTGAATACATTTATAACATGAACCAGAAAACGGAACGTAATAGTAGATTAAGTCGAATTCGATCGATTTTATCAGCATTGGGCAATCCACATGAACAGTTTCGCTCTATTCATATTGCAGGTTCTAACGGCAAAGGTTCCACTTTAAATGCTTTAAAAGAAATCTTAATGGCTGAAGGACTGAGAGTCGGAAGCTATATTTCACCGCATTTAGAAGTTGTTAACGAACGAATGATGATCAACAATCAAATGATTACAGATGATCAGTTCATCCATTATATGAATGATATTTATCCATACCTTCAAGAAGGTCAAGTTGGAGAAGGTTCCAACTTTTTTGAAATCCTGACAGTCATTGCATTTGTCTATTATCGAGATATGGAAGTAGATATTGCCCTAATTGAAACAGGAATAGGTGGCACCTTTGACTCGACAAATGTTTTAACTCCATTATTATCGATAATAACTTCGATTTCATTAGATCATACACAAATTTTAGGCGATACAATAGAAGCTATTGCGAGTGAAAAAGCGGGAATTATTAAACCTAAAATTCCAGTAATAAGCGCGGTTAAAGATAGCGAAGCAGTACAAGTTATTGAAGAAAAAGCTAAAACAGAAGTTTCTCCAATTTTCCAATTATATAAAGACTTTATTATTGAAGATGTGACTCAAAATATAAAAGTTCAACACTTTACTTATCAAATAAATGATATTAAATTTAAAGAGTTAAGCATAAAAATGGCAGGACATCATCAAATTGAAAATGCTTCGCTTGCAATAACGGCTGTTCTTTTACTTAATAAATTTTATGGTTTTACTATTTCAGAAGAAAACATCCGACAAGGATTAGCAACCTCAAGTTGGGCTGCTCGTTTTGAAGAAGTGTTGCCAAATGTCATTATTGACGGTGCACATAATCCTGCGGGAATGGAAGTACTTATTAGAACTTTAAAGCAACGTTACCTTACTGATAAGATCCATTTTGTCTTTACAGCCCTAGATGATAAGGACATTAAATCGGTTCTGAACATGATTGATGAAGTGGCAACAAGCGTCATGATTACAGAGATTCATCTAAAGAACGCCGCTTCAGGAACATACATTTATGAAGCATCAAAACACCCGAACAAAGAATTAGTATTGAATTGGCAAGAAGCATTGGAAAAGACTTTGCAAAAAGGTAATGATCAAAGTGTGATAGTTGTAACGGGTTCTTTATATTTTATGTCGTTAGCACGTCCTTATTTAAAACAAAAAGCACATGTTGAAATTTTATAATATTGTCCCTGCCTTTTAAACAAGGTGGGGTTCTTTTTAATTAGATAGTTATTCAAATCAATCTCAGAAAGGAAGAAATTATGATTCCAAAATTTAACGAGTATAAAGAACGCTGGGATGTGGAGAGTAGAGGTACAATTGAACCAGGATTAGATCGAATGATTGAGGCTCTTGAAAAAGTAGGAGACCCTCATAAACATTTAAATATTATCCACGTGGCTGGAACGAATGGCAAGGGTTCTACAATTGCAATGATGGAAGCGATGTTGTCTGAGCATGGGTTGAAGACAGCCTGTTTTTATTCCCCATGTTTCTTTGACGTCCATGATCAAATTCAATTAAATGGTCGGTATATGTCCGAAAATCAATTTAATCTTTTATTTAAAAAAGTGAAGAAAGCTGGTTTAAGTGGTTTTTTAACAGATTTCGAACTCTTAACCGTTTTAGCTTTTATGGCATTTGAGAAATTTGAACCGGATATTGTCTTAGTAGAAGCGGGTATGGGTGGGAGATTTGATAGTACGAATGTGGTAACTCCTCTTCTATCCATTATTCCAAGTATCGCGATAGAGCATGAGCAATTCCTTGGGAAAACCTTAACTGAAGTAGCCTATCATAAAGCAGGGATCATAAAGCGAGGGGTACCAGTCATTATTGGGAATTTAGATGAAGAGTCTTTAAATGTAATGAAGGAAGAGTGTTATGAGCAAAAAGCGACTTGTTGGATTGAATCTAAAGACTTTATGTTAGGACAATATGTTTATCGAGATTCTAAAGGAAATCAATTAGATGGGATTCATATTGGTTTGAAAGGTCAACACCAACTTTTAAATGGAGCCATTGCAATCCGTGCGATTATTTATTTGTTAAAAATGAAAAGTAAAACTGTCGAGGAAAAAAAAGTTCAAGATGCTCTACGAAATGTCTCATTGCAAGGTAGATTCGAAAAAATAAACAATCAACTTATTTTAGATGGTGCCCATAATCCAGCAAGTATTCGAGTTTTAGTAGACACGATTAAAAAAGAGTTTCCAAATGACCCGATTCATTTTTTTGTAGGGTTAATAAAAGGGAAAAATGCAATAGAGATATTAAACATTTTAGAGGAGATTGATGCAAAATTCACCTTCGTCGACTTCCCCGATGAGAGAGCGATGAGTGCGGAGAATTTGCTTAATTTAAGTAATGCTACTATTAAAAATATGACTAAAGACCCTATCGGGGAGATTGAAAAAATATTTTCTGAAAATAGCAAGATAATAGTAACAGGCTCCTTATATTTACTAGCGAATATTAGAAAAAAAGCATTGAAAATGTTTAAGAATATTTAGAAAACAGTGATGACAAAACTTTTAATCTTTGATACGATGAACTACGAACTAGACAAAATGTACCAATTTGAAAGGGGCATATATGAACATATCGAAACAAGCAAAAATCAATATTTGGATATTGTGGTTTGTAACAGTCCCAATTGGTCTTTATTTTTCCTATGAAAATTTCGCGCCAGCTTCAGTTGAGTGGACGTTGATTTTAGCTTATATTGCAATAGCATTATTAACAACTATATTTCCTTTTAAAGTTGCTGGAACGACTATATTTTTAATCCAATGGATCAATCTTGCGACATTTTTATCATATGGACTTTTTGTTGAAATGATTATTACTCAAATAGCAATCATTCCGCTAATGTATCGGATGAAAGTTCAAATTCTTGATTTTCATCGGATATTATTCAACTCGTTTATGTTTTTTGCGATTTCCTTTATAACAGGTAGCTTCGTATTATATTTAGGTTATGAGGTAGGGAGTACGAATCTATCAGAAATCTTAATCTATAGCAGTATTTACTTAATGACATTAGTTATTGTAAATCATATCATTTTGCATTTTTATATTAAGCTTGAAGTAAAGGATAGAAAATTCTTTGAAAAAGATGTGTTTTGGGATTATACAGGTCTTATCATAACCTTACCTTTTGGTATTACACTGTACTTATTACAAATCCATGTTGGCGCAATCGCGTTTTTATTATTAGGACTTCCATTTTTAATGATTACACTCGTGCTGCGTATGTACAATAACTCAGCTTTAGTAAATGACGACTTAGGTCGCGCAAGTAAAATCGGACATGAATTAGCTGATCGACTAAGTTCCGACGCGATCATCGATTTATTCGTAAAAAATATCGGCGAAATGTTACCTTTAGATTATCTATATATAATTGATATAAAAGATGATAACTTTTATGTGATGAGAGCAATTGAACATGGTCAAGAAAAGAAGCTGGAGCATTCTCACGAAGTACTATCGAAAAGTATTCCTGGAATTGTTTATAAGAGAAATAAATCCATATTTTTCTCGAAGAAATCCGAATGGAAAGATATTAAAACAGCGTTTCTCCCTCACAACACCGAAAGTATAATTGCAGTGCCAATTAGTCGAAATCAAAAAGTAGAAGGAATTTTAATGATTGCTTCACGCAAGAAGCATTCCTTTGAATTACATCAATTGCAGATTTTAAATCTTCTTTGTTCTTATTTTGCCGTATCACTTGAGAAGGCTAGATTTGTTCAAGAAGCTGTATCGAAAAGTGAACGTTGCGGCTTAACTAAACTTTATAATTATCGTTATTTTGATCAAGAGTTAGAGAAGAAGATGAATGATTTGTTAAATGGTAACCTTCGACAGCTTTCACTAATGATGATGGACATTGACCATTTCAAGAGTATCAATGATACATATGGCCACCAAAGTGGAAATGATATATTGTATGGTCTTGCGAGACTCATTGAGAAAGAAGTTGGAGATAAAGGGGTTATTGCTAGATACGGTGGGGAAGAGTTTGTGGTCTTATTACCAAACTATTCGAAGCAGCAATCACTGAAACTTGCGGAAGACTTGAGAGAACTAATTGAGTCGACACCATTTGAAATACGCACAGATTTAGGTGAAAAACGTGAATTAACGAAAGTTCATATTACAACAAGTATTGGTGTATCAACTGCGCCTGAAGATTGTGATGAGGCAATGGCACTCATTCGTAACGCCGATCGAGCACTATACATCGGTGCCAAACGAGCAGGACGAAATCGAGTTGCGGAATATATAAAATAAAATTAGAGAAAAGACAGGGAAAATGCCTGTCTTTTCTTTCTTATTTATGAATTTAAACGGTATACTAAGAGTGAAGTGAGGTGCCAAACCATGACATTTGCAATAGGTTTAACAGTTAGTTTTATTCTTTTAAGTTTATTTATTTATGTTCTACCTATAATTTCTAATAAAATTAGTTTAAGTGTTTTACTAATTATTACTACTTTTGCATTTGTTCTTAGTTCATTAGTGGCCAATCTTTTTTCACCATTAATTGGGATTGGAATTTTCCTGTTACTTATAGGTTCACTATCAATATTAATTGGTAAGAAACGTATGTGGCTTGAAACTACCACAATTAAAAAAAGTTTAACATCAAGAAGAAAAGCATTTAAGGAACTATCCATTATCGAAGCTACTAATTTAGAGAATTTATCTTCTGTGGATGACCATATGCTTTACCATGAATCAAAATATGGTCATATTAATGACTCACAAAATCCTCAAAGTGAAATAGACTTGAAAGGTATGCATAGTGAAATTATTTTAGGTGAATGTGAAGTTGCAGCATCGAGGAAAGAAGAAGCCATTATTAATAATGATGAGTCAGATATTATTGTAGATGAAATTAAGGAAGGAAAAATATCTTATCAATTTGACATAGATGACGATATAAAACAAGATATTCAAATAGTTTCTAACGATGAACTTTCTGATCAATGGATGGAAAAAAGACTTCAATCCTTATTCGATAATGAAAAAAATAGTGATGATGTGACAAATGAAAATCCATTGGAAAACATAAGTGATTTGGATAATTCAAGATATGAAGATTTATCAGAAGGATATTTTAATCAAAACGGGAGTGAAATAAATGGCTCAAAAGAATAGTCGTCAATTTTTCATTCTATCTCTTATAGTAGGAATTATTTTACTTGGGGGAACATTTTCTTTCACGAGCTTAACAAAAGCTGTACTAAATCCTGATTCTTTTAGTCATTTTAAAGAAAACTCCTGGATTGGTCCTATTGATGTGTCTGGTTTAAATAAGAAGCAATCTTTACAACTCTTATCGAAGAAAACGAATGAGTGGAAGCAAGAAAATCAAATGGTTACCCAGTTTCTGTTTAAAAGCGCAAAGATTGGTCCCGAAACTCTAACGTTTGATGTACATGGTTCTGTAAACACAGCTCTTAATGGACAAAGGAATCAGTTGCAAATTACTTTAAATGATAATTTATGGAATAGTCATTTATTAGAATTAGGGTTTACAGGACAAGAAGATATAATAGACTTTGTCACTTTTAAACAAGATATATTATCTTTTGCTCAAAGCTTACAACCAACTAGCGGAAACTTTAATTTGACTTCATACATAGATCCTCAAGAATCAGGTGTATCTGAAATTACTCAAGCATCAATGCCATTCTCATTAAGTGATGCTAGTATATCTAGTTGGATTCGAAAACATTCAACAATTTTAGTAGGACCTAATCAATCCTTCTCACTAAATGAAATTTTCATTTCTGAACCTGAAGGACTTTATTCAGATGAATTCAAAACTATTTTGGCTTCAACGATATATAAGGCAGCTTTAGAAAGTCCATTTCAGATTTTGGAAAGACACATTAGTCAAACCAATGCTTTTAAAATTCAAGCTGGATTTGAGGCTTTTATTGATGAAAATAAAGATTTTGTAATTGAGAATATGTATGGGTTACCTTTAACTATTGAAACTACACAATTAGGTAATCAGCTAGTAATTAAAATCAGTGGGAACGATTTAGGAATTGAAATTGACCTAAACCCACTTGAGAGAAAAGTGTTACCTTTTCGCATTCAAATCCAAACCATTGAAAAATCTTTTCCTCAGAAAACGGATAAGGGAGTCGAAGGTGTTGAGGTTAAGTTATCTCGAACCGTATTTTTGAATCGCGAGAAAAAGGAAACCTTACATGTTGCCAACGATTTATATTTTCCTAAACACGAAATTCAATATCGACATGAAGTTGAAACTTCTGGAATGACGCCTACTTCCTCAAATGATTCGTTAACAGAATCAGGAGATAATATTGATTCTGCTGATGTAAATCTTAATCCTGCTGCTCCTATCGGAGGAGGTAGTGAAGGAACGACCAACCCAGCACCAATTATTCCTCCAGGGGGAACGTCAACAGAATCTGATTCAGATGAAATTCTTAAAGAAGATCAAACTAAATCTACGAAATAAAAGGGAAGTGCCGAGTTGGCACTTCCCTTAATTTGTCACATCATAATCAATTTCCTGTAATATTGATTCAGGTGTGACATTAACATCACTAATTATATCAACATCAATACCCCCGTTAGAATCTGATACTCCATAACAATATTTATTGAAAGTATTAATATCTACAACTAATGGTAGTTTTGAGTCATTTATATTTTGTCCTGTTCGATTAGCACTATTCAAAATAAATACTGAACTTGAGGGGTCTATATATAAGTCATCTAATGAACTATCGTTTTTTATACAAACGGTTGATGAATTTATAACTTTAAAAGGATCAATATTATTATCATTTCCTTCTAAAACCATATGTGTTTTAGAGATAGTCATTCCTTTTTTAGTAGCATGCACAGCACCTAAACTTCTAATATTTGAATCATTAATATTAATATGTTTATTTAAATAAAGATCTCCAGAAGAATACAAATTAAGGTTAGTTGCCTGTAGTTGATCAATACTGGTATCTCCATTAACAAATATTGAAACATCTGTAATCCCTTGAAAATTTTTTGCATCTAAGTTTCCATCGATAATAATAAAAGAGTCTTTAAAATCTGTGTTGTTTGCGCTATTAGTCGATATATCATCTTTAAAATAAACAGTGGAATTTTCAATATCTTTAATAAATTTACTTTCACTTATGCATGTTTTATTTTTATATGTACCATTACAAGACTTGGTAAGGGGAGCAGGTGAAAAATTAGGTTCAGGTATAGTTTTGTTGTAATCGATTTGTTCAGATTCATTACCAGGTCCGGAATTATTTATTGACAAATCTATTAAATTTTTAGGAAGTCTAATGTTAAAACTATATTTTTCTTGATTAACAAAATTGGTTCCTTTAATCAAAAATTTAAATTGTAAATATGTATCATTAGATTCAAATTCATAAGGTGATTCTGTAAGACTAAAAGTCAATTTTGATTCTTCAATTGAAATAGATTTGACATCATAAGAAGATAAAATAGCTTTTAAATCATTAATTCCATTTAATTCCTCTGCTTTTTCTAAAGCTTTTACTTCAAGTTCAGTCTCATAAAGTTCTGGAGACTTTGTCATCTTTTCTTCAACATTATCTTTAACTTTGTGAATTATTCTTACATAATCCTCAAAAATACGAGTCCGATAATACTCGATTCCCATTTCAGTAATATCAGATAGCAAGAAATCTTCATCAGTATTTTCAACCTGGGTTTGCTGATTCAAAGTCAAGAATGACAAGGTACCAATGAAACTAGTAATAATTAATATTATTGCCAATGTTAATAATAAAGTATACCCATTCTCATTCTTACGGATCATATATTCTCCACCTCTTACTTGAATCTAACGAAAGTAGATTTAAGCGTTGTATTCACATTTTCATTTGTTTTACTTTTTAAAACTAACGTAATATTTAGTCGGTCAGTATTAGGGGATATTGACTTTCCTGACACAAGTGGAAAAAGATTATAGTCAATTTGAGAATTCGAAAAAACAATTGGCGATGAATTTGTAGGTTTAATAATAATCTCATCACTATTATAATCTATCGTGTATTCTGATGATTTGCGATGTACTTCATCAAGGGCATTTAAAATAATATTGGCCTCTTGTTGAAGTTGGTTTTTTGATATTTCAACTTCATTTGTTTTTACGGCTTGAAATAAAAATGTCCAGATAATCGTTGAAAAAATGCCGAAGATTACAAGAGTCGCAAGCAACTCGACGAGTGTTACACCTTTTTGGTTATTCATTGACTATCCTCCATATTAGTTAGGGGTTTCTCTAATAATAAACCCATAAGTAGTACTTAATATACGTGTATCACTTTCTCCAATTGAAACTTTGTATTTATAAAGTTTTCGGGTTTTATTTTGTTGTGGTTCATCTCCAACGAAGGGCTGGTCTTGAAGCTCAATAACTACTTCAAAATCGTTATATTTACCAATATAGGAATAAAAGCCATCATTAAGTATTCGTTCATTTGTAAATGATAGTTTGCTTGGAAAAGAATCCATTGATTCTATTTCTTCTTTAACTAAAACCCGAACTTCCTTAGCAGTTGCTGCGGCTTGTAAGTTCTCTTCTGTCGACTTATTGAAGTTACTGATTTGTGGAAATAATGAGAGAAAAGACACAATTATTATTGAAAGTAAAACGATCGAGGCTAGAACTTCAATTAACGTTAAACCTTGTTCATTCTTAATGGTTTTTTGCATTTCACTCATCCTTTTAAGTTCGATGTATCTATTTACTTCATGAATCTTATATACTAGAAAGTATACTACACTTTTACCACTGAAAGGTGTGTGAGTAATATGGAACGTAAACGTTTAGGAGATATTTTAGTTAGTGCAAATATTATTACTGAAAATCAACTAATGGAAACACTTGAAAAAAAACCTGCAGATCAACGTCTTGGTGATGCGCTTTTAGAAAGAGGTATATTAACTGATCAGCAATTAATTGAGGTTCTTGAATTCCAACTCGGGATTGCTCATGTTTCGTTGAATCTATTTCCAATAGATGAAACCTTGTTGGGACTTTTAGGGGTAGACTATTGCCAAAGAAACTTTGCCTTGCCCATCGAAAAAAATGGAGTTCAATTGAAAGTTGCAATGGCTGACCCCTTAGATTTTGTAGCAATTGATGATATTGAATTACGTTCTGGTTTTACTGTAATGCCTGTTATATCGTCAAAAAATGATATTTTGGAATCAATCAAAAAGTTTTCACAAGTAAATCAAGATATTCAAGTTGAAACTTCCGGTAGACTTGACGATGAAAGTCAGGAAGAAGCACCTGCTATTCGATTAACAAATCAAATATTTGCGCAAGGTTTAGCATTAGGTGCAAGTGACATACATATTGATCCACTTGAGGATAAAATTCATGTCAGATATCGTGTGGATGGCTTATTAAAAACAGATCGAGTACTTCAATCATCACAATTTAATTCATTAATTGCACGTCTTAAAATCATGGCTAATTTAAATATTACTGAATCTAGATTACCTCAAGATGGGCGAATAAGACTTACACAAAAAGACCAAATAATTGATTTACGTGTTTCTATTTTGCCTACAGTAAACGGTGAAAAAGTAGTTATTCGTATTTTGGATAAAAACAAAGCGATTAAACCGATAAATCAATTAGACTTTAACAAACGATACTTGCAAACTTTTATTAAAATGGTAGAACAGCCCTCGGGCATGGTTTTATTAACTGGTCCAACTGGGTCAGGGAAAACCACGACTTTGTATTCTGCTCTTCAACATATTAATCGAGAGACATCCAATATCATTACAATCGAGGATCCTGTTGAATATCAGTTAGAAGGAATTAATCAAGTTCAAGTTAATCCCCAGATACATTTATCATTTGCTAGTGGTTTACGTGCAATATTACGACAAGATCCAAATGTTATTATGGTTGGAGAAATTCGTGACGAAGAAACAGCTGAAATTGCTATTAGAGCTGCATTAACTGGCCACTTTGTCATGAGTACGCTCCATTCGAATGATGCAATCAGCAGTGTGCCAAGACTACTTGATATGAATATTGAGCCATACTTAGTCATATCCGCATTAAATGGAGTAGTTTCTCAACGATTAGTACGGAAAATTTGTGAGCATTGTAAAGAGGAACATTTACCATCCATTATTGAGAAAACGGTTTTTGATAAGCGTTTCATTGGAATTGAAAAAATTTATAAAGGTGCAGGGTGCAGTAAATGTTTAAACACTGGATATAAAGGTCGAATTGCTTTGCATGAATTGTTTGTATTAGACGAAAAAATACGTGAACTATTATTTAATGAAGCAAGTATGCTTGATATTCAAAAAGAAGCGATGAGACAAGGTATGATTCCTCTTATTGACGATGGCTTATTAAAAGTTAAGTCAGGGATCACTTCATTAGAAGAAGTATTAAAAGTCGCGAAAGTGAATTAAGAAGGGAACGTTGGTATGAATGAACAACTAAGTCAATTACTTCGAGCAGCATTCGAACTTGGGACATCTGATGTGCATTTAACCGTAGGCATGCCTCCAATTATGAGATTGGATGGTGAATTAAAGCGCTTTGGACAAGATGTTTTAAAGCCACAGGATATTGAAACAATGACACGATCCATTTTGACTAATGAAATGTGGGAAAAGTTTATTGAAAAAGGGGAAATTGATTTTTCACATGGCTTACCTGGTGTTTCACGTTTTCGTGTAAATGCTTACCATCAAAGGGATTGTATTGGACTTGCCTTTCGAGTCATTCCAACACATATTCCTAGCTATGAAGAACTATCATTGCCACCAGTTCTTCGAAATATTTCAACGCGACCCCAAGGGTTAGTATTAGTGACTGGCCCCACTGGTTCTGGTAAGTCAACGACATTGGCTTCTATGATTGCGGAAATGAATAAATCGATGAAAAAACATATTATTACACTTGAAGATCCAATTGAATATTTACATAGTCATGGAACCTGTATGATTAATCAACGCGAAGTAGGTTTTGATACAAAATCCTTTTCATCTGGTTTACGAGCTTCTTTAAGACAAGATCCAGATGTCATTTTAGTTGGAGAAATGCGTGACTTAGAAACCATTTCTACGGCAATTACAGCTGCAGAAACGGGGCATTTAGTTTTTGCAACCTTGCATACGACGAGTGCAGTAATGACCATTGATCGAATCATCGACGTTTTTCCACCTAGTCAACAACCGCAAATACGAATTCAACTTGCATCTGTTTTGCAAGCAGTTGTTTCTCAGCGATTATTCCCTAAAAAGGAAGGGAAGGGTCGTGTTGGTGCATTTGAAGTGTTACTAAATTTACCGGCTGTAAAGAATTTAATCCGTACTGAAAAAATTCATCAAATCACTTCGGTTATGCAATCAAGTAGAACTATTGGAATGAGTACAATGGAGTCGGAAATAGAACGTTTGGTTAAAGAAGAAAAGGTTAGTTTTGATAGTGCTAGTCCATATTTATCGGAGAAAACGATTTAATGGGATACTATGGATATGAAGGTCGAGATCGAAAAGGATTAGTGACTGCTGGTAGTATTAAAGCTACTTCAATAACCGATGCAAAACAAAAATTGACGGTTAAAGGTATTTCTACTAAGAAAATTGTAGAAAAAACCGGAATTCTTTACACGGAGATTCCTTTATTGGAAAAATCCATACCTTTTAAAGAGTTAGTTATATTCATTAGACAGTTTTCTACTTTGATAAAGGCTGGAATTACGATTTTGGATGCAACATCAATTTTAATAGAGCAATCTGCATCTAAAAAAATGAAAATTGTTCTTGGGGAAATATTAGATGACTTACGGGAAGGTTATCCCTTCTCAGAAGCTGCTTCTAAACACCCGAAAGTTTTTCCAACTCTTTTTTCAAATATGTTACGTGCAGGTGAGGCAGGTGGACAATTCGATGAAATATTAGATCGACTAGCCCTGTACTATGAAAAATCCCACACGACCCGTCAAAAAGTAAGATCAGCAATGACTTATCCACTTGTCTTGTTAGCGGTTTCGGTATTGGTCATTGTCTTTATGATTGGATTCATTGTTCCTCGATTTGCAGGAATGTTTTCATCATTTGGAGCAGAACTACCTTGGTCAACTCAATTACTTTTGTCATTAAGTTCAGTCTTAACAACCTATTGGTGGATGTTACTAGTTGTTATCACTATTATAATATTCGGCTATCAAAAGGTTAAAAATAAATCTACTGTCCGTTATAAAATTGACTCTTTATTATTGAAAATTCCTGTGTTAGGTCCTCTCATGAAAAAAGCAATTCTCGCGAGAATGACACGAACACTTAGTACGCTTTATGAATCGAGTGTTCCAGTTACTCAAGCACTGAAAATAGTTGAAAAAGTAGTAGGAAATTCGGTAATTGAAAAATTATTGAGTGAAGCAAGTGTAAGTGTGCAAGAAGGGAATTCAATTGCCAAACCATTTGTAGGACATTGGGCCGTGCCACAATTTGTTACTCAAATGATGATTTTAGGAGAAAAGTCA
Source organism: Paenisporosarcina sp. (assembly GCA_041605715.1). GTDB lineage: Bacteria > Bacillota > Bacilli > Bacillales_A > Planococcaceae > Paenisporosarcina. The sequence continues at coordinate 498 of JBFIXW010000025.1, read as the reverse complement.
GGTACTCTCGATTTTATGTTAGATAAAGTCGCTGATTTCTATGAACAAGAAGTTGATCAAAGTGCAGAACAATTGAAAACATTGCTAGAGCCTATGCTCATCTTATTTATAGCTGTCGTAATTGGAGGGGTTGTGGCATCTATCATGATTCCCATGTTCTCAATTTTCACTGAAATTCAATAACTTTTTAAATTTCGACAAATTTCGACTTGAAATAATTGTTTACGAACCGATAAGATAGGTAATAGGAAGAACGATGGACGCAAGGAAAAATTACCTGTATTTGGGCACTTGGGTAGTTTTGAGCAATTAGTGCACCCACCCATTAAAACAGTTTGGGGAGAGATATATATGGGGAAGTTGTTAAAGCAATTTAAGAATCAAAAAGGGTTCACGTTAATTGAACTTTTAGCAGTAGTCGTGATTTTAGGAATTATTGCAGCTATTGCAGTACCTTCAGTTAGTGGAATTATTGATAATTCCAAAAAAGATGCACAT
>JBFIXW010000024.1:0-22374 GCA_041605715.1 Paenisporosarcina sp. | reverse complement strand
TTGAAGAGTGATTGGGAGCTTGCAAGAGTGGCAGAGTTTAAGTCTCAAGATATGCGTGACAAAAACTATTTCAGTCACACAAGCCCAACGTATGGCTCACCGTTTACAATGATGAAAAACTTTGGAATTACGTATAGATCTGCTGGAGAAAACATTGCAAAAGGTCAAAGAACTGCTAATGAGGTCGTTCAAGCATGGATGAACAGCGAAGGCCACAGAGCGAATATTATGAGTCAAAAATTTACGCATATTGGCGTGGGTTATGTAGAAGGAAATTACTGGACACAAATGTTTATTCAGAAATAATAAAATCCGAAAGCCCATCAACGATATTAGTTGATGGGCTTTCTTCATGTGCGCTTTAATAGAGAACGTCTACTCTTTTCTGATGATAAAACTTAAATGTCTGCCGCTCTTCTTGTCTTGACGATAAGAGAACCCATCAGGGCTTACAAAAGTACAAGTGGGATCGATTTTAATGTGAGAAGCGGGAATACCAGCTAACTCACATTGCCTTTTCACCGTTTGCTGATTATCGATATGATATTTGTTAGACTCTTTGTTGTAGTACATAAACTCATCCGCATAGGCCAGCGCTTTAAACTTCAAATAAACATCTTCATCGACTTCGAATTTCTCTTGGCTTAGCGCTGCGCCAATTTGAACATGGACATCACGTAAATCACACTGCTCCTGATGTTTTAGATGCTCAAAAAGTTTCCATGTGATTTCCTTTATTGTCCCTTGCCACCCAGAATGAATGACGCCAATAAGACCAGTATTCTCATTGTGAAAAATAACGGGAACACAATCGGCAGTAAAACTACTTAATACTAAGTTAGGCTCATACGTGTATAATGCGTCTGTGTCTACAATAGCAGTATCTGTTCGATCTGCTCCGCGTCCTTTGTCTGCAAGTGTTACCTTATGAAAGTTCGCGCTATGTGTTTGATTTGCACAAACGAAATCACTTAATTTACACTGCAAAGTCGCAGCCAATTTTTCGCGATTTGCAAGAATGAGTTCAGGGTTTTCGCATGCGTGTAGTGCCATGTTGTTGTGTTCTGGTTCGGAGTTATCCTTCATAGTCGTTCCAGATATAAATTTTTCGTTGTTTAAATAAATAGTTGTATGCATTTCATCACCTTTTTCTAATATATAACAGGGTAGGGATGATGTATAGGAAAGTAGTTTAAAATAAATAATCAAAAATCCTTCTAATCATCATTGTAATTTGAGTCTCTCTCAGAATTTTTTTGTTTTAATAAATGAGTTCAAATCTTTAAAGAAAATATAATACCCAAGTAACACTAGAGCTATCGTTAAAAATGCACCAGTAGGGTATTCATCAAATAAATATTCTCTTTGAGCGATGATGAAGTAATGTGTAAATAACAATAAAAGAAACGTATGAATGATTGAAATCATTTGTTTATGCTTACTGAAGACTAATACAGATAGTACATACACGACACCCAATATAACAAAAGCCCACAAAGCATTAATCATAAATAATGATATTTCCCTTTCCACTTTTAACACACCCTAAATAATACTTTTTTATAATTAGTAAATATCCTTATACTTCATAAATACCTTTAGAAGTTCCATCTTCAACTGTCAGGGATTTATATTCATTCTCTTTTAAATAAAAAAAGCCCAACTGAACCAAATACGCTAGTTACAGCAATCACAGTGATAGCAAATATAGCTTCTGATGTTAAGTGAGCTCCGTAAGACAATAAACTAAACCATACTAACTCAAAAAATAAAATAAGACCCCATAGTATATAAAAGACTTTCAATAGGTCATTATTCAAACGAATGCCTCCCCAAAATAATAATCATCATTAAAATGCCACTATAGTCGTGGTACCAAATTGCAGATTAGCAAATATATTCATTTCTTATACTCACTTATTATTTTGGACAAGTACTTGTTAAACCCATTTGGTTTGTCAGGAAATTCATAGATGATAAACATTTCTTCTACCACATATAACCTGTGGGCTACCATATCCATCGATTCTGTTTTATTGATGAAAATATCCCTTGCCTTTTGAGCTAAGCTTTTACTCGGATACTGATAGATATGCAGGAAACCTTCACTTGTTATTTCAAGGTGATGGGGTTCCTTTCCAACAAGTCTTTTGTCAAATATAGATTTATGGTTAATCGATACTTCATTAATTTCAATGCTTTCTTCACTTAAGTATTCTTTAAATCTCTCGATACTACCTTTGTAAAAAAATACTCCAATAAATAAACAAAGGGTAATAAAGATAATAGAGATAATTTTCTTCATTTTGAGCACCCCTAAATCAGAAATAAACTCTTCTTCAACTAAACTGATGTGTTAGTTCAATAAGTTCAACAAAAAAAGCGTTATTCCTGCTCGGATCAACGAACCTTAATTTCAAAACTAAAATTAACGTTCAAATAAAGATCCACAAAAAGACAGACTTCCAAAGCAGAAGTCTGTCTGTCATGTATCAAAATAATCCAGGAGAGTACTTAATGAAATAATATACAACATAAATCCAGCTAAAACATCCGTGAACAATAGCCCAACCTATGGACTGGTACGCACTGTAGGAGATGACCATGGATAGGCAAGTTCCATAACTGATCCCGGTCTTGATAACATTTGCCCCTTTATATTCCTTTGTCAGAGTATATAATCCCTCCATCCAAAAATGATGAAACAGTAACATGATATGACAAAGGATTTATAAATATGTGGTTTCATGAAAGGTTATAAATCCTTCGGAATGAAAATATCTTGAATTTAAAGTATATTAGGAAAAACAGCTTTTTTATAGAAGCTTTACAGGAGGACTTTGAAATGGAAATTGGAATCAGTACGTTTGTTGAAACAACACCTGATGTTCATACAGGGGAAGTGGTAAGCCACGCCCAACGATTACGTGAAGTGGTAGAGGAGATTGTTCTTGCAGATCAAGTTGGCTTAGACGTGTTTGGTGTTGGGGAACATCATCGAAAAGATTTTGCGGCATCATCACCAGCGATGGTGTTAGCTGCAGCTGCTTCACAAACGAAACGTATTCGACTAACGAGTGCAGTTACGGTTCTTTCTTCTGCCGATCCAGTTCGCGTGTTCCAAGATTTTGCGACGTTGGATGGCATTTCAAATGGACGTGCAGAAATTATGGCAGGAAGGGGTTCCTTCATCGAATCTTTCCCGCTATTTGGCTATGATTTGCAAGACTATAATGAGCTTTTTGATGAGAAATTGGACTTGCTTTTAACGCTACAAAAGTCTGAAAAAGTAACTTGGTCAGGGAAGCACAGAGCTTCCATTAATAATCTCGGTATTTATCCTCGACCGGTTCAAGATCCGTTACCGATATGGATTGGGAGCGGGGGAAATAGCGAATCAGTAATTCGTGCAGGAGTACTCGGCTTACCCCTTGTCCTAGCCATTATTGGTGGACGTCCAACTCAGTTTGCGCCACTTGTCCAGCTATATAAACGTGCAGCAGCTCAAGCGGGTCACGATGTATCGAAGCTGCCCATTGCTTCTCACTCACACGGTTTTATTGCAGAAAATACAGAAACAGCTGCAGACAAGTTCTTCCCTCCTACGCAACAAGTCATGAATGTCCTTGGACGAGAGCGCGGATGGGGTCACTATGATCGAGCAGCTTTCGATGCCGCTCGTAGCTTTGAAGGAGCCCTTTATGTAGGGGATGTAGATACAGTGGCGAATAAAATCATTGATCTGCGTAAAAATGTAGGCATCACCCGATTTATGCTTCACGTACCGGTAGGCTCCATGCCACACGCCGACGTTATGAAAGCAATCGAGTTGTTAGGCACAGAAGTGGCACCTCGAGTTCGTGACGAAATTTCCAAATGGGAAGCTCTTCAATAAGAACTGCATATAGGACATGTGAGTGAATAAATACTAGCAAAGTCTGATTAGAAATTTTAAAAGAAGATCAAAAAAAGCAGTGAGGATATCCTTGCTGCTTTAAACTGTAAACAAATATAATTGTTGAATTCCATTATGGAAGACGTTTTTGTGAGAGGTCAACAAGATGTTGATTTCAAAGGTGTTGTTACGTGATGTGGAGATTTTAGTCATTTTTTCACTCTCATACAGATCCATTAAATTATCAGATTAAGTCTTGAGATAATTTTGCGATTTTAGTTGAAAAAAGTACAATTAATGAATTGGGAAAGACTTAAACCTCATGATTTCGAATTAGTTTCTCGTTGTTCTTTTCTTCATAATTTTTTCATAAATACTTTTATCCTCTAACCTTTTAAAAAGTGAAAAATCGGGAACTAAGTTTGTTTCAAACAACCAAATATCACCTTGTTTATCAATGCCAATATCGATACCGATACTCGTAATACTAGGATAATGAACTCCTAAATTAAAAGCACTTAACAAACACACTTTATCAACAGTAGATTGTAGTTTTTTGTTATTTTGACTCAATGTAGATTGTTGAAACGCTTCTTCCAAAGGCAAAATAGACTTAGCTACATTGCTAACGATATAATTTGGAGTTGCGATCTTTGCAACTTTTGCAGTAATTTCCCACTTGCTCTCTTGATTATCTCGCTGGACCATCACTCGCGAATCGAAGATGCAATCATCAATTAGAGCCAAGTCTACCCTTTCCTGAATGATATATTTTTCTTTTGATAAGTAATGTGATTGAAGATAATCAATGATCTCTTTTCCACCCTCTACTAGTAGTTTTGTTCTTTCGTTATGGACTTCAAATAGTTCTTCTTTTAGCCAAGAAACTTGGGCTACGCCGATGCCCCATTGTCCGAAGCATGGCTTTAACATGACCTGTTTATATGTTTGTATAAAATCAAAGAACGTGTAAGAAGTTGCGATTTCGGTTTTAGGGATGTAAGGGAGTAACTCATTAATTGAAGATAGTAGTTGATATTGGCTCCATTTGCTCTTGGAATGATGAAGTTCAAAATCACGAATCCATATATTTTTATCTAATATTCCTATATCTAGCACAACTGTTGAACATGCTGCTTCATTCTCCGTTAAACACACTGCCGTTTTAATGGCAATTTCGTTAATGTTACTACATGTATTCGCCAAGACCTTTTCATCAATGAGATTATTCTTCTCTAAGATATCTGTAACACGCCAGATGGCATCTATATCTCGCTGCACCGTAACCATAAATCTTAGGACATGATTGTTATTTGCATACAAGAAATCGATGTCTTGAAGTATGTAAAATTGATCTGGTTTAGATACTTCATTTAAGTAACGAAGAACTTCCGCTTTTCCACGTAAGGTAGCTTTGACCAAACAATCTCCCTCAATTATTCTAAATTGATCTTCGCTCCCATAAACTTTTGAAATAGTAATGTCCATTTGACCAAAGCAAGGTTTAAATGAGAGGTGTTGATGTAAATTTCTATAAAACGAATGTTCATTAAATAATTCGGTTTTTAATAAATAAGGTTTTATATGTTCATTTGCTAGCAATAGTTGATACTGACTCCATCTTCCTCTTCTATAGAGCTTCATTGTTGTGCCCATCCCATCCATTAATTTGTTTTCAATACAACAATATATGTAAATAAATCTAATATTGCTTATGAGTTGAATTCCAAAAGAAAAAGCTTATTGAACACAATTTTTTAGTTTTTAATTGGTAGAATACCCCAATCTATAAATATATGTTTGCATACCCTATCAATAGATTGTAGGAAAGGAGGTGCTTATATATGGGAGTTCGTTGTAGTTGTGGTGTTCTAGTGAACGCAACTAAAGATAACGTCAACGTTAAATTTGACGGTATCAATGGAAATGAAAACGGAACTATCACGTATGCAGCTAATGTTTGTTTTGAGACACTGGATACATCTACACTGTCTTTATCTTTCAATAACACGGATGATGCACCCGATACGTCTTTTACCTTAGAGGTAGATTCAATGCTTGCGGGAACAGAAATAACATCAGTGACCTGTAGACTAGTCGGCCAAACCTGTGAAGTTACTGTAACTGGTATTGGTCAGAAATCAGGATTTGGAGGATCAGATCTATTAGGTTTTACAGTTGAATTTAGAGATGGGCCAGCGGTGGATAATGTTCAGAGTTTCGATATTCCGGGATTCTTTGCTCAAACCGGTGCTGAACCTGTTCCAGGAGGTTCGATTATTGGTACCTGCTAGTCAAAGCATGTAATCATGCGGTAGGGTAACCTAAAAATAGGAAGGTGAAAGCAACCGAAAGGTTGTTTATCATCTTCCTGTTTTTTGTATATCGGTCGATCTAAATATGTAAAGTCATTGAATAGTAGGTACATACACAAACAAAACTCTTTAAGCATCATATGAATAGGAAAAGGGGAGAGTTAAGTGAAGCCATTACGCGTAAGCGATATACGTAAGTTACTTGAGGGAGATTTATTTTGTGGAACTGAAGATTGGTATATAAGAGACGCCATTGTTTACAAACGTCATAAGTTAGAGAGAAAGCAGACCCTGCTGTTTTTAAATAAAAGAGAATCGATGTATTGGGGACAACTTGAGAAACTTAGTCCATGTGTTGTGGTTACTGACAAACCAGAAGAAGAGTTAAGTCACGTTAAAGAACATACAACAGTGATTCGTGTCAAAAGCATGTTACAAGCGTACTGGAAGTTTATAGACTACTACCGAAACCTATTTACTATTCCAGTCGTGGCTATAACAGGTACTTGCGGAAAGACGACGACGAAAGAAATGATCAAGTATATATTGAGTAAATCTTATTTTGTGCAAGCAACGGAAAGTAGCAAGAATGAACCCAGACGTTCCTTTCCGTATCTAATGGGTATAAATCAAAAAACAAATATGGCTGTATTTGAAACAGGTTTAGGGAATCCCGGAAATATTAAGCATCAATGTCTCATTTATCAACCGACAATCGGAATTATTACGACAATAGGAGTGCATCATCTCGACGGTTGCAAAACATTAGAAGGGTATATTCAGGCTAAGGGAGAGATCGTGGAGGGTGTGAGAAATGACGGGACACTCATACTAAATGCAGATGATGATAATATCAAAAAGATACCACTTTCAAAGTTTAATGGAAAAATAATTTATTTTAGTGTGACAAGTGAATCGGATTTTAGGGCAGAGCATATTAATTTTGCAAAAGATGGGATGGAATTTGAGCTCCTATATAAGGATGTATACTATCCTGTTTTTGTTCCTGGATATGGGGAACATCAAGTGTATAATGCGTTAGCTGCTCTAGCTGGCGTTGTTGAGATGGGGATGGAGATAAAAGAAGCAATCGATCGATTGTTCACGTTTGAAAATATGCAACGACATTTAGAAGTCGTGAATGGCATTAATGGAAGTACGATAATTGATGATACTTGGACCATTAACCCCACCTCTATTGAAGCTGCTTTAAAAGTAGTAGATGAAATCGGTAAAGATAAGAAAAAAATTTTGCTTTTAGGAGATATAAATCGACTTGGAGATTATGAAAAAGAATATCATCAAAAAGTAGGAACTATGGTAGCGAGTAGAACATTTAACACACTCATTACTATTGGTCATAAGGCAGAAGAAATTGGAAAACAAGCAATCCTCGATGGGTTTACAGGTCAAGTTCATATGTTTTCTACAGTTGAAGGTGTGCAAGATATTTTGGTTAATGAACTGGACGCAGAATCCATTTTACTAATTAAGGGACCGATGAAAAGTCGTTCAATGATTGAATTAGCTCATAACTTAAGACAAATGTAACTAAATTAAAACGCAGATTCCAAAGAGGGCATGGTGAAAACTACCAATGTTCTCTTTTGTTTCATATGTTAAGCTGACATTGTTCTTAGAAGAGTGCATTCAAAATAATCCATCCAGGAGGTTCCTTATGAAAAAGCGAATAATTATGCCTGTGGTTGCAACAATGATTCTATCTTTTACTATTGGCATTCCTAGCATATATACACCTGAGGTATCAGCAGCTACATCGATACAAAATTCGTATAATAACCAAACAGCAGTGGAAACAAAAGCAGATGCTTTAATAAGTGATGCAAAATCATTAATTGGACAAGCTACTTATAGTAGAACTGAATATAAACGAACATATCCCTATAAATTCTCATGTGCAACATATCTGAATTTCATTTTTGAAAAAAATGATGTAGACCTAGCAACTTATAATGAAAATTATATGATGCAACAAGGTACTTATGTTGCAAGAGATCAACTTCAAAAAGGAGATCTTGTCTTCTTTGATGCGAATCCTTCGGACAATGAGCCATCTGATCATGTCGGCATGTACATTGGAGACAATAAAATCATCCATATGGCAGATTCAGTTCAAAATATTGTCATTACCGATTTAAGCAGCAAAGCCTACTATACGGACAATTATGTTACATCAAGAAGAGTGTTACCATCTTTATTAGCAGCGAATCCTGCAACAAAAGGCGACCGAATTGTATCGACAGCTTATGATTTAATTACAAAAGTGACCATGGGTTCAACTAATCATGAACAGTCCTTAACATTTACCAATTCTGGACTTGTAAACTATGTATTTAAAACGAATGGAATAGATTTAGGGACAACTAGTGTGAAAGAACAAGCGAAACTAGGTAGCTATGTTTCAAAAGAACAGCTTAAAAAAGGTGATTTAGTTTTCTTTAATACGCGTGTAGGTTCAACAATACCAGGAATGGTAGCTATTTATGCCGGAGATCATCGACTGATTGTACCTACGTCAAAAGGTGTTTTAACCCGTGTCCTATTTGTCGACTGGTATGACCAACATTACTTAACCGCTCGACGTGTCTTAACAGAAGAAGAACCCAACTCTCCTTCACATCCAGTGGTTGAGTTGGCAGAAAGTCTCATCGGAAAAGCAACATTTGGTTACACATATAACGAGAGTACAATGACCTTTACGGGAGCTGGTTTTGTCTATTATGTTTTTAACAAAAATGGAATAGATTTAAAAACAAAATTAGCGAGCAGACAAGCTGACCAAGGTCAATTTGTTGCGAAAGAATCGTTGAAACCAGGAGATGTCATTTACTTTTCTTTAGACGGAAGTGGCACTAAAATCACTCAAGCTGGAATATATATTGGCAATAATGAAGTGATCATGCTTTCCACACAAAATGGTGTAATGAAGGAAAGTTTAAGTTCAAATTGGGCACAGCAAAATTATGTGACAGCTCGAAACATGAATTAAGAGAAAATAGTTTGTTGAGAAGCACTTGTGCTTCTCTTTTTTTATGCACCTACTGATAAATCAAGTCAATAGTTTGTCTTACCCATTGCCCTAAATCATAAGTGGTGAAACTATCTCATTTAAGCTCAATTGAAGTTAAAGGGCTTAGGCAGTCTGAGAAACAAATATTGTGAAACTACAAGGATGCGCTACAAAAGTCCATACAAAACTACATTTCTCTCATAACATACAGAGCATAAACTAATTTTTGAGAAAGGAAGGGAATGAGAGAATTTATGAAAACCATTATTTTTCTGGGACTAAACAAATCAGGTTCAAGTAGGGAGGCAGTAAAAGCTGCAGCACAAATGGGCTATTACACGGTAGTATTTACAAATCAGAAAAAGCAATTACAACAAAGAAAAGAATATGTTGATGTTCACCGGCTAACCTGGTTAGATAGTTTAGACGTTGAGAGGCTGAGTGAAGAAATCATTTTATTACAACAAAAAGGACATGAGATTATAGCTATTACCAGCTTCATTGATCAACACGTTTACACTGCCTCGTTGTTAGCGGATAGATTTACCAATAACATCTTTGCTACGGATGCTATTTTAATCATGGAGAATAAGAAAGAGACAAGGGAATTTTTTAAAGATAAACCGTATACGCCGAATTTCTTACTAGTTGAGGAAGGTACGTTACTGCCATTAGAAAGTTTACCTACCAGCTTACACTTTCCAGTCATGGTCAAAGTGTCAAACTCAACTGGCTCCAAAGATGTCATATTTGCTGCGAACAAGGAGGAACTTCAACAAACCCTTTTAATACTTCGAGAAAAAAACCCGGAAGAGATCATTATAATTGAAGAATACATTGAAGGAGAACAGTACTTAGTGGAAGTTTTGGTCGTGAACGAGCAAATAAATGTGATAGCAGTTGTCGAACAGGAAATTACTAGAGGAGAACGATTTATCATAACCGGATATGGAGTATTAGCAGAAGTCGATCCTCAGTTAGAAAAGGGCATTAAGGAAATCGTTCACTCGATTGTTTCTGCATTGGCTTTAGAAAATGGAGCATTTCATCTGGAACTAAGAATAACTGAAGATGGGTGGAAGCTCATAGAAATAAACCCAAGAATATCAGGTGGAGCAATGAATAAGATGATTCAAGCAGCATGTGGTTTTAGTTTAGTCGAACAAACATTGAAATTGCTTATTGGAGATACACCTACTTTAGAAAAACAGAAAAATAAATTCGTCTTTACCCAATATATTATTATCGAGGAAAAAGGTGTATTAGAAAAGGTAACAGGTAAAAATAGAGCAAAGAAAAAAGCTGGTGTGTTAGAGGTTTATGTAAAACCAAGAAAAGGAACGAAGATCAATCCCCCATTGTCAATGGGGCATCGATATGCATACATTATTGCCACTGGAGAAACAATGGAGGAAGCAAAAAAAATAGCAAAGGAAGCAGCACAGGAAATAGAATTTCACATAAGAGCAAAGAATTCAGATGAGTAAGAAGATGGAATAGGCCATTTATGATCATGTGAATACTCAAGACTACCTCGAACCAATTGTTCATGGTAGTTTTTTATATGTATTGTAAAATAGTCATCTCGGTACACTCAATCATGTAAATAATAGAAATTAAGAGGCTACCCAAAAAGTAACTTTTTTGAGATAGCCTCCATTTTTTTGACTTAAAGTTTAATGATTCACCGTTCTTTAAGCTTATGAATAAAAGTCGATTTACTCAACTTCACCTAATGTCGTAGAGATAAATTTAACGGTATCAAACATTTGAGTTTTACTTGCTCCTTTGACAAGAATCGTGTCATTTTCTTGAATAAGTTCTTGTAAATAGTCATTCATTTGGTGTTTGTCTAAAAAGTGATTCACATTAGTTGAAGGCATTCCTGAAATAATAGCCGCTGTACCAATTGCTTCTGTTCTATATCCATAGGTGATGACTATATCAATTTCTTGTTTCACAAGATATTCACCCAATTTTTGATACTGTTCAGCTTGTAGATCACCTAATTCCCTCATCTGACCTAATATAGCAATTTTTCTAGCAGGCCCAATATTCTTCAATACATCTATGGCTGCCATAACTGCCTGAGGATGAGAATGGACCGTATCGTCAATTAAAGTGATGGATTGGTTTAAATGGTAAATCGTCATTCGTCGAGGTGGTTTTTTAAACAACAATCCAGATTTTATTTCGAGAGGAGAAAATCCTAAGTAATCGGCAACCGCAATTGCGTTGATCGCATTATAGACATGATGTTCACCATATATCGGAATGAAAAATACATGTTCCTCTTTTTTTAGCACCATTTTAAACTTCATGCCATTATCTGCATAAGTCACATCATAGGCCTGATAATCTGCTGGGTATTTAATACCTGTTGTGAGTATTTGACCTTTAAACCTATCGATTTCGAGGTGTTTAGAATATTCGTCATCATTGTTAATGAACAAAATACCCTCTTGATCCATGCCGTGAATTAACTCTGACTTAGCTTGTGCAAGTTCGATGATATTCCCATTAAAGTTTCCGATATGTGCCAGGCCGATATTGGTTACCACGCTAATATTTGGTTTAATAATACGACAATGTTCTAAAATAACCCCCTTATAAGCCATACCGTATTCAAGAACAATCGCTTGATGAGATGCATTTATATCTGCAGCATGCATTTTGGTATGTTCAGTGGTATTCCAATAGTCTTTTGATTCAAAAATAGTCATTCTTGTTTTTAGAATAGAGGCAATGAAAGACTTGGTCGTAGTCTTCCCTGCACTGCCGGTTATCGAAATGATCGGAATGTCTGCAGCCTCTAATTTTTCTTTCGTCGTTTGTTCAATCTTTTGCTGAATTTGTTGCTGATTATTTGCTAGATAAATTGCATAGTGAATCGTGTTTTTCACTACGTCCATTTCTAAATAGAAAGCGGGAGGACAGCCCGGACGCCAATTCACTTCATAGATCCAAATTTTTTGGTCTTTATCTAAACCTACATCTATTCCAATTTCATCAATCACTTCTTGATATTCAAGCATTTGTAGGTCATCCAGGTGGTGCGCCAACCCGAGAGCAAAATGTTCAAGTGTCTTTTTGATATTAAATGCTTCGTCTTCACCAAATTCTTGGTTTAAAAAAGGCTCTAAATAGTTTGTATATCCACCATTATTGATGTTAGCTACAATTGTACCCTCGGGAGCAATACGAGGATATATAGTGGTAATGACCCATTTACCTTCTCCATTTTTCTGCACATGCAGACGGAAATCATAGACGCGACCAGACTTTGTTTTACTAAGAATATAAGGTTGAGCTATATATGTGTTTTCTTTTAATAACTTTTGGATTAACTGAATTAATTTCTTTTGTGTGTATACTTGGTCCTTAGAATTGGTATTTACAACAAACCTTTTTTTAGTTGCCTTGATAAAATAAATACCTTGTCCTTTTCTACCATCCTTAGGTTTGACAACCACTTCTTGAAAGGCGTTCAACAATTGATCAAGATCCTTCCATTCTTTTATAACTTTTGTTGGAATTAGATGTTTTGCGAAGTCCCCACCATTTTTCAACCGTTCACTAACACTCCACTTATTCCCTATAGATGCTGTAGTAAATGGAATGGTTTCTTTCAGTTTTTTAATAATATCCTTCGACAAGTCTAGTTTTTCAGGACTTCCAGCATTGTATATGACATCTGGGAAAGGAGTAATTTTTTCTATCCAAGAACCATTTTCATAAACATATCCGTCTATCCGCTTATTTTCAAAATCTACACATTTTGGTGAAAAATAAACAAAGTCTGCTCCTTCAGCCTTGGCAACAATAGCATAGGCATAAGATTTAATAACGGTTATAGGATCCTTTCGATGGTGAAGCATACCTATTAAGGTCAAGTAAATCCTCCTTCTTAAAATACATAGCTACTTAAAATATGCTCATTCTGTAGCAAATGTTCCATGGAAAATTGAACATCTCGAGATAGAAACAAAGTGTTATTGAAAAGTTCTCCCCTAATATTAGACAATGGCCTAAAGAAATATTGAAATAGGAAATAATTTATAGAATAAACAATCGGTTTTATTAGGAATAGAAGTATGGGGGACATCTTCTAATGAATTCAATTATTTTTATGGAGTCAAACATAGATGGTTCTTCTTATGAAGGCATCAAAGCTGCTAAAAGTCTTGGATTTTACGTCCATCTTTTCACACAAAAAGACCATTTCTTAAACAAACAGACAAATTGTTTAGAAATAGACGAAATTCATATGGTCAACTTCGAAGAAATTGAGAAAGTGGAGGAAAAAATTGTAACGATTCTTTCAAAGCATCAAATTGCCTGTATTATAAGTTTCATGGATTCCTTCATTCATTTAGCAGCAAGGCTTTCTAATCAATATTGTCATACCACACTTACCGTTCATGCCATAAAAAGAATGGAAAACAAGATATTAACAAGAAAACATTTAGAGAGAAAAGAATACTCTCCCTGGTATGTAGTCATTCAGTCAAGTCAATCGCTGGATAGTGTTATCCCACGAGTAAAAGATCGATTTCCACTAGTACTAAAAATGCCATTGTCTTGCGGTTCAAAGGATGTTTTTCTTGTGTACTCAGAAAGTCAATTAAGGCACCGAATAAGATATATCAGAAATCGCTATCTACACAAAGATGTAATGATCGAAGAATACCTGGTTGGGCCCCAATACATGGTAGAAGTTATTGCGTATAAGGGAGAAATCGAGGTTGTGGCTGTAATTGAACAGGAGGTAACAAAAAAGGAGCGATTCATTGTTACGGGCTATAGTATTTCGTCAGAGATAGATCAAGAACTATATAACTCCCTAGTAGAAGTCTCTAAAGAAATTATAGTTGATTTAGGGTTAGAAACTGGAAATTGTCATTTAGAGTTAAGACATATAGAAGGGAAGTGGAAACTGATCGAGGTAAATCCGCGCATTTCAGGGGGTGTTATGAATCGCCTAATCGTTGAATCGCACCACTTTAATTATGCAGAACAAATTTTGAAACTATATATTGGACAGAAGCCATATCTTAAGAAGGGTAAAATATGTTCTGTATATGCACACTACATCATCACGAATACAATTGGAATCTTGTCGTCAGTAACTGGGATACACAAAGCTTCTGAAATACCAGGAGTGGTCTCTATTTTTATCAAACCAAGAATCGGACACCTCGTAATACCACCTTTAGCAATGGGTCAGAGGTTAGGTTATGTCTTAGCTAAAGGGAAAACGAGTAAGGAAGCTAAAACAATTGCTTTAAATGCTGCAAGCCATATTCAATTTCATGTTGTACCAAGTTAAATGTGTTCATTGATCATTTAAGAATTTCCAAAACCAATTGATTTATGGGTTATGAAGGGAGGTAAATACAATGGATAGGAATGAAAGCAATTTTACAAGTTATCTTAAGGAATGTATTGTGAACATGTTAGAAACAACGGGAAGAAATAAGTGTCCCATACCGCTAATGCTTTATACAAAAAGTGGGAACATGTTGGATGTATATGTTAAACAGGATACCGATTATTATTTTAATACCCCTTTTTTTATTATAAAAAAAATAGATAAAACAAATGATTGTGTCTTATTGTCTTCTTTAGAACCTGTAGGGATAGATGGTTGCACGGTAGACTTTCCTATAGGTTGTGTGTATTCCTTAATAGAAACAAACAAATGCTTAACGGTTAACTTAAGTTGTTTTTGTGGAATTCAAACCCTATCTTCAAAATTGGTGAATCGAGATATCCCAATCATACAGCCAAAATAAGAGGGAAATAGCAAACTATGAAGGGATGAAGGATGATCATGAAATGATGACAGACGGTTATCACAACTGAAATGTTCTTTCCAAAGAGTGGCTATGTTTTAACAGAAAAATTATTTATGATACGATAGTACATGTAAAAGTGATTTAAGGTCAGTAGCCAAATATGATCTCCATGATGGTTTCTACAAAGAAAAAATCATGGTTGTTTTTGGTGACCTAGCAGTCAAATACATATCTTTAATCTCGTGTAAGAGATTTAGAAACCTTCAATAAGAAAGTAAATTTATTATGATTGAATAATCAAGCACCATTAATAGGATCAGTAAAAAAGACAAAATACTCGAATTGCATGCATTCTCATGTGCAAACCTAGGTTACGCTCAAACGTAACCTAGGTTTTATTTATGAAGAGGTTAAAAGATACCTTATTTAATGTTTAACCATTAGGTAAGGTTCCCCTTTACTATGCAAGGAACTTGAATAGATAAGGAGGATGAATGGCAATCATGAAAACTGAAAGTGGAATTAAAGAGAAGCTGAATTTATTTAGCTTAACGTGGCCAATTTTTTTAGAAGTGTTTTTGTTTATGTTAATGGGAATTGTCGATACGTTCATGCTGAGTGCGCTTTCGGATGATGCAGTTTCTGGTGTTGGTGCAGCGAATCAGTACATTCATATTGCGATATTGGTTTTAGAAGTCGTGGGAACGGGAGCGGCAATTGTTGTCTCTCAATACCTTGGTTCGAAGCGGTATCTCGAAGCATCTAAAATTTCAGCGACTGCAGTGTCGTTAAATTTAGTTGTAGGCTTACTAATGAGTGCAGGATATTTTATATTCGCTCGAAGTATGATGCAGGCGATGAATTTACAAGGTGACGTGCTCGAATATGCCGAACAATATTTATCCATCGTTGGGGGAGCCATTTTCCTTCAAGCCATAATTAATTCGTTAGCAGCAATCATTCGTGTCCATGGATGGACGAAACAAACGATGTATGTGTCACTAGGAATGAATATTATTCACGTGATCGGAAACTACGTGCTAATTTTCGGAAAGTTTGGTTTCCCAGAATTAGGCGTACAAGGTGCGGCCATTTCTTCTATCGTCAGCCGTTTTCTAGCATTACTTGTGTTTTTCTGGTTGCTCTATCAAGTGGTTGAGTATCGCGTGAAGTTCAGCTATTACTTGAAACTTTCGAAAGAATACATTGGAAAAATCCTGCACATTGGCATTCCGGCAGCCTTTGAGCAAGTGATGTACCAAGCATGTCAGATTGTGTTCTTATATTATGTAACGTTTCTGGGAGCAGAAGCTTTAGCGGCAAGACAATATGCCATGAATATCTCCATGTTTACGTTTTTATTCGCCATTGCGATCGGTATGGGGACAGCAATCATCGTTGGCCGTTTAGTTGGGGCCAATGAAAAAGACGAGGCCTACTCGCGCTTATGGAAGAGTTTGAAGTTCGCACTCATTTTCACATTAAGCACCGTAATGTTAGTCATCATTTTTAGAAATCAGCTCATAGGCCTGTTTACAGATAATCCAGAGGTTATCAAAATCGCGACATCCGTACTTGTTCTAAGCATTTTATTAGAAACTGGTCGCACGTTAAATATTGTCATCATCAATTCACTGCGTGCAGCGGGTGACGCAAGATTCCCTGTGCTGATTGGTGTGTTCTCGATGGTGGCGATGAGTTTACCCTTAGGCTATTTCTTAGTGTTCGTATTAGATATGGGACTGCCAGGAATTTGGCTAGCAATTGCCGCGGACGAATGGATACGCGGGATTATTATGTATTTCAGGTGGAAGAGTAGGAAGTGGGAAAAATATGCTCTTGTTTCTCCTAATCATCCTGAAGGAACCAGCACCATTTAATCCTTCTTATTTTAAAATTCTTTCAACAGGCTTGTTCCACTTAGATGTAAACCTTTTAACTTCGAATAAATAGATCCTGTTTTCTCATATAATGAGAGGAAATGGGAGGGGAAACGATTAAATACTAAATCTGAGACGTATAGTTATGGAAGTCTTACTTACCCTAAAGATATGTTAGCTATTATCCGTAATGGTTTAGTTCAACGGAAGGACTCAAAGAAGATCATTATTATCGGAGCGGGAATCGCAGGTTTGGTAGCTGGCTCTTTGTTGAAAAAAGCTGGGCATTCCGTTACCATCCTTGAAGGAAACAATAGAATTGGTGGGAGAATTTTCACCATAAGGCAGCCCTTTTCAGAAGGACAATACCTGGATGTAGGAGCAATGCGATTTCCAGAAACGCATGATTTAGTATTTGAGTACATTCGCAAGTTCGAGTTACCAATAAATGAATTTATTAATAAGAGTGATTTATACCTAGTGAATGATATTCTGACTACTGACTCCCATTACCAATCAAATCCCGACGTATTTAACTATCTATTACCTCCTGAAGAAAAGGGGAAAACTGCGTTCGAGTTATTGTCATCAGCCGTTAAACCATTCTTAGATTTATATGAAAATGGGAGTCCTAAAGAACGAGAACGATTAAGAAAAAAGTTTGATCACTACTCATTTGACGGATTTTTGAGAATGAATCCAATAGGCACCTCTCTTTCACCAGAAGCCATTCGAATGGTTAACGTGATTTTAGGGATTGAGGGATTTCCGGAATTATCATTTGTCGATATACTGCTAGATCTTATTCGAACAGTTTTTAATAAAGAATTGAAGTTTTATGAAATATCTGGAGGAAATGATAAATTACCATACTCGTTTTTAACGGAGCTACAACCAAATATAGTGTATTCTCAAAAAGTGCACCAAATCCTTCAGAATCGGGATGGAGTCACAGTGATGGTAAGAGATCGTGTCACAAACCACTATCGTTATTTTCAAGGAGATTACTCGATCATTACAGTTCCGTATTCAGTACTTCAATTTATCGATATCCAACCATTCGACTCTATCTCTTCAGGTAAATGGAAAGCCATTAAAGAGCTCAACTATGTTTCCTCTGTGAAAATAGGGTTGGAGTTTAAATCGAAATTTTGGGAAACAAACAATACTGGAAATATCATTACCGATTTACCTCTAAGATACACCTATAAACCTAGCCATAACATCGGAGAATCTGGACCTGGCGTCTTGCTCGCTAGTTACAGTTGGGGACAAAATGCAAATCTATGGAGTAGCTTATCCGAAGAGGAGCGTATTCGTGAAGCACTAATGGGGCTATCCAGAGTTTATGGAAATCAAGTATATAACGAGTTCTCTCGAGGTGTGTCCTATAGCTGGGGGCAAAATGAATTTTCAGCTGGCTGTTTTACCTTATTTGCTCCGAATCAAAATTCCGATTATTCTACTGACCTCTATTTGCCTGAAAAACGTTTGCACTTTGCAGGAGAACACACTTCCCAATTCCATGGTTGGGTAGAAGGCGCAATTGAATCCGCCATTCGAGCTGCATTTGAGGTTAACGACAGGTAAGGAAAAACCACTCAGAAGAGTATGCAAAAGGGGAACTTCATTAAATATAGAAGTTCCCCTTTTACCTATTCTTAGTTGGTGGTTCGGATTAACCAATGATCTGTTTCTCATTACTGAATTCATGGAGTTTCACTTCTGGCTTTATATTAGCTATGACTTCAATAAATGGCTGAACTAAATCAGGATCAAATTGAGTGCCGGAGCAACGTATAATTTCTTCAAGAGCCTGGTTGACCGTTTTTGCATTTTGATAAGGACGATTGGTCGTCATAGCATCAAAGCAATCAGCAATCGTTAAAATTCTTGCTGCTAATGGAATATCATAACCTGCTAATTGATCCGGATACCCTTTCCCATCAAAACGTTCATGGTGATGGCGAATCATCGGAAGACACTGTTGGAGTTCTTTAATTCGCTCCACCATTTGTTCACCCCAAATAACGTGCATTTTAATCGTTTCCCATTCTTCTTCATTTAAAGCTGATGATTTATTTAACACTTCACTAGCAACTTCGACTTTGCCAATATCATGTAATAACGCCCCGTATCGAACATTTTTCACTTCAGAAGGAGAAAGACCAACTTTATGAGCAAGTAACTCGGCGTACTCCATAATGCGTTCGGTGTGACCATACGTATAACGATCTTTTGAATTAATAATCATGAGAAATGTTCTTAATGATTGAATGACTTCATCTTCATCTTTCGATGAAAAATCATAATTTCCCTTTAACTCATCAATAACAGATGAATATAATTGAACCTTATTTCTGCTACTATACTTCGTTTTGTATAAAGCTTGGTCTGCTAACATAATCAGCTGTTCTCGTTTGGTTGCCATATCAGGAGATGTTGATACCCCTATAGAGATGGTAATCCGTTTATGCGGCATATGTTCAATGCCGTAAAATGGGTGATTCGATACTTTTTGTCTGATTGACTCTGCAATCGCCATTGCTTCATTTGTCGTTGCATTAGGGAGAATGATAGCAAATTCTTCTCCTCCATATCGACAAGCAACACCAGTTGAAGGAATATTTTCATGAAAAAGCTGAGCCAATTCTTGTAATAATTTATCCCCTTGAGGATGGCCAAAGGTGTCATTATAGTTTTTGAAGTGATCTATATCTAAAAGAAGTAAAGCCGATCTTTTCGTGTTTTCCAACGTATGATCTAGCTGTCCTTGAAAGTATCTGTGGTTAAAAAGTTTGGTCAATTCATCTTTTTCACTTAAAGCCCTGAAATGATCAAACATTTGATAATAACTTCGATAGGATACCCCTAGTGTCCACATAATCGTACAGAAAACGACGATACCTAGCATCCCCTCATTTTGTACAACCACAGCCATAATTAGTCCCAAAGCCATCATTGTAAAAAAGATCAATATCGCTTTTCTATCAAAAAATATTTTTAAAAATAGTTGCATTGGTTTTTTATTTCTCAAAGACAAATAGGAGGTTAATAAAAAAACATTGGTTAAATAAAAACTAATTGAAAATGCGATAAACGCAGGCAAATTAACGATGAAAGAAGTAGTAGCATCGTATAACAAATTGTAAAAGTACATTCCAACAAAGCCAGATATACTGAATTGAATGCCGTTAAATGCATGAGAAACCCACTTTTTAGGATCGATAACAAGTAAGGCAAGAACCATAAGAGAGCAAATCAGAAAGATAGAATAAACACCATGTAGTAACCCCGCTGTAAATAACAAAGGGGTAACCAGTGAAAGATTATCACTAGATGGAAGTACAATAGGTCGTACATCGAATAATGTGGCTGCAGCAGCAAATGTCACAACGGTAATCCAGATAGATTGTTCGATCGTTTCATAATGGGAGAAAAAAATTGAAACAAAAATAATCAGGCATAAAACCTGATAGGTCAGTAGCTTAAAATTAAGTGCCAAGTCGAACCACTTCCTTGGAATTATTCTTATCTTTAACCATGACAAAATACAGGAAGAGAATAACTCCTAGAGAAAAGACAATATCGCCTAAACTAATAATGATGGGACGGGGATAAGGGTATTGAAGAAAGAAAATATCGCCAAGGAAATTTAAGTGAGTATTTTCTGAAATGGCTACATGTTTGCCATATTCACCTGCAAGTAAAGCAGGAACATCTTCTGGAGACATAATTTTTGCAGATTCAACATCCACAGGCATTCTTCCGCCATTAACAATCATGACGATCAGATTTAAGAATATACCAATTAACATATATTTAAATCCAGCAACATCAATATTGGCATAACAAAATATTAGTAAACCAATATTACTAATGATAACCGCTAGTAATAATTGACTAGGTAAAAAGTAGATAGAACTAAATTGAATCAAAAATGAAACCACAATAAGCCATGGATGTTTTAATGAGATAGAGACCAAACCTTTAAATTTTCCTCCCATAATTAGTGATGCCAGTATACCAATGACTATGCTATCAACAAACATGATAATTCCTCCATGAACTTATAAACTAGTAAAAGGGCCGGCTTAACATTGTTCTCCAGCCCATTTAACAGCTAAATAATTTTTTAATGAAATTCCGCAAGTTCTTCTAAAATAAATGGTATTAGTCTAACTTAAATCCCGATACCGCCGCTAGTACAAACATTGTTGCATAAATTAGAACCGTCATTACTTTGTATTTCATATGACACACACCTCCTTGTTTTTTAAAAATTAAACTTGCTCCATAAAGATAAATATTAGTGCTAAACAATTAATCTAATTTCCAACCTAACACAGGTTTATACATAAGTTTTTGTAAAAAAAGTTTGACTGCATGCATCATATAACCTCCATTATAGGATTTTTGGTCTTTTAAAATCATAGTCAGTCTAGTTTGAATCCAGATACGGCAGCGAGTACAAACATAGTTGCATAAAATAAAACCATCGTCACTTTAAATTTCATTGCTGATTCAACTCCTTTACTGTTTTTTAACTTGTACAGGCTAAGAATTTGAATAAGTAAAATAATAAGCCCCTTTTATAATGAATATAAAAGGGGCTTACGGAAGAGAGATCCTCTCGCAGGTAGCTGGCTGGCTTACACGGATGTGCTTAAGCCCCTATAGCTTTGCGTCTTACCATTTCTGATAATTTGCCCTTACTAGTTATTTAGTTGTGTATTTAGGTCATTTTTTAGATTCAAATGACCTATTAGCTATATACTAGTAGCATAAATCTGTAAAGTAAAGATAAAGTTTTCGACAAATTCAGACAAATGAAAAAATAATTTTAATTGTATAGTTCAAAAGAATTATATTAAAAAATGAATACTTGTTATTGATCATTCAGTCGATAAATAATAGATAGAGAGATACAAAATTGAAAGAATTAGGAATTGAGCAAGATGTAGAGTATTTATCCTTTTGCTGGTGTAGTGGAATCATCTTTACTTTGTAACTTTACATATAGGCAAAATGCTATACAAAAATATGGATTATACGAATCTAAAGTCGAAAATCAATTTCAAAAAGGTGTGTCAATGTGAAGCAATTTAATAAAAGTATGAACCAAAAGAGATATTATTTTTTAATAGGGACAACCATTTTATTAATGATTTCTGGATTGGTTGTCGTAATTCCACGTTATGAAGGATTTCAGGTCGAGTTAATTATTCATGCCGTTTTGGTAGGTTTATTGGCAATGTGTCTATTGTTGTATCCAAAGAACGAAAAGTATGTGGTTAGAATTCTCATGATTATCCTAGGTACATCTTATTTTTATATGCTGTTCTTTATATATCCTGAAACTTCGTCCACATTTATTTTTCTTTGTCTAATCCCA
Organism: Paenisporosarcina sp.; assembly: GCA_041605715.1. GTDB lineage: Bacteria > Bacillota > Bacilli > Bacillales_A > Planococcaceae > Paenisporosarcina. Next base: position 60 of record JBFIXW010000024.1, on the reverse strand, counting down.
GCTTTTTCAATCTTATTTTTTGATGCGAAACTATTTTACTTTTCTTTAGTGTTTAACGTC
>JBFIXW010000023.1:0-22984 GCA_041605715.1 Paenisporosarcina sp. | reverse complement strand
TCCTTATTTTTCCGTCTAAAGGGGTCAATTTCTTAGCGATAAACCCAAACGGTGTGCCGAGGATTGATACTAAGAATTTCAAAAGATACGTAGAAAAGAATACGCTCACCCAAACATCTATTGGTAAAACTCCATAAATTGTGATCGAAGTGAAAATTAGTGTATCGAGCAATTGGCTTAACATCGTCGAGCCTCTGTTACGAATCCAAAAAGCTTTGTCATAAGGGAATAATTTTGTAGGAAGCTAAAAATATAAACATCCGTATATTGGCTAACAAGATAAGCAATGATACTACCTTTAGCTATTTGAGGAATTAAGCCAAAAATCGTTGAAAGTGATTCATGTACGAAATCATCTGGTGAAGGCGTGAATTGCAAAACTACTTACATAATAATCGTCCTTATAATTATAGATGCGAAACCTAACCAAACAGCTTTTTTCGTATCTTTTTTTCCGTATCTTTCATTTAGAATATCTGTCACTAAAAATATGCTTTCATATAAAGCATTCCCTAATCTAGCTGTTAACCCAAGGATTTCAATCATCTTTGTCACTTGAATATTGGCTAAGACCGTTGGAAATCCAACCCAAACAAAGAGACCTGTTCTTCAAAAAACTTATACATAATCAATACAAAGATCATGTTTAAAAGGGCAAATCCAATTCCTAATAATTCGTTATGCATATAAATCCTACTGTATTTTGATAAAGCGGGAGTTTACGAACGTCCTTTAGAAATCCAACTGATTTCCAACTTGACTATTATAATGTCAGTTGCATAGAAATGCAATGAGGGTGTAAAATATAAGGATGTGATTTGAAACGAACTTATTCCGGTGAAATTTTAAATTGTATCAATTGAGATAAGGTGTAATTTATAAATGATACTCGTGAGATTTTCATTCTGACATTAGTATGTCTATTATTTGAGGTGATCACAATGAATAAAGAATTAATTTTCCGTGAAATAGATAATCTTTTGAATACGTATTGTACAGATTGTTTTTTAAAGACGGAAATGCGTCAAAAGGGTGGGAAAACCTTTGCTCATCGATTTTGCATTCAAACGTGCACAGTTGGCGAACAGCTCCGTTTCTTAGGTGAAGAGTTAAATAAAGTGAAACAAAATAATTAATCATAGAAAAACCCACTGATCATTTTAGATTAGTGGGTCGTTTAATTATACTGATTAAAAAATAGGGATAATAAGAAATCAGTATTAGAAAATACTTAAGCTATCACCATTCGGTTTTAACTTTGTTTTTCTAATGTGTTTAAAAAAACATTCGCTGCCTGGGGACCGCGATTTCCTTCAATGATTTCAAATGAAACCGATTGACCTTCATCTAACGTTCGGAACCCTTCTCCTTGGATCCCAGTAAAATGGACGAACACATCTTCACCATTATTATATTCAATAAAGCCATAACCTTTTTCGTTATTGAACCATTTTACTTTACCTTGGTGCATGAACGTTCCTCCCTACTACTTTAGCGAAATGTCATTTCCCATATCAACAGGATACAAAATATTCTGTGAATGGATGGCTATACTATACATGAATTGTCGAAACTAGTCAATTACATGCAGAACCAGTACCCTTGCACACATTACAACAAATATGTCATGATACTTGTATAGACTGGATAGAAGGTATATGGAAGGGCGATAAGATTGAATAATATTGAACTCTGTGAACTACTTGTTAAAGATGTTTATCTTCATTTTGATGCAAGCCATGATTTTCAACATATAAAACGTGTTCGTGAAAATGCTAGAAAAATTAGTGCGGAAGAAGGAGATGTCCGTTCTGATATTATAGAGTTAGCAGTTCTTCTTCACGACGTAAGTGATGTAAAATACAGTGGACCAGAAGGCAAAAAGAAAGAAAATGACATATTGAATCAACTTTCACTTTCTTCATGCGATCGACAATGGATTGTGGATATTATTGAATCCGTATCGTTTAGCGGTGGACAGGAAAAAGCGACTAGCACGTTAGAAGCTAAAATTGTTCGTGATGCCGATCGTTTAGATGCTGTTGGAGCTATTGGCATCGCAAGGACCTTCGCATTTGGTGGTGCGAAAGGAAGAAAGTTATATGACTGGTCAGAAGTTCCACGGACGAATATGACAGAAAGTCAGTATCGTCAGGAAAAAACATCTTCAGTAACTCATTTTTATGAAAAGTTACTTCTATTGAAAGATTTAATGGTAACAGATACAGGGAAGAAAATAGCTTTACAGCGTCATGAATTCATGTTGGCATTTATTGACCAACTTAAAATAGAAACGAGTGAATAAGAATGAGTCATTTAATCGTATCAAACTTAACCAAGACAGTTGGAGAAAAAACGTTATTCGAAAATATTGATTTCACCATATATGCTGGTGAACGTGCAGGACTAATTGGAGTTAATGGAACCGGGAAATCAACTTTTCTTTCAATTTTAGCGGGACAGCTTGAAGCGGATCAATTAACAATGGATCACCCAAACCAATACCGCATCTCCTTTTTAGAGCAGGATCCACAATTTGCGGAGGACTTAACTGTTCTGCAAGCGGTATTTAGTGGAGATTCACCAGTACTTCAAATTAATCGTCAATACGAAGATGCACTAGAGAAGTTGACAATCGATTCTGCTTCAGAAGCAAATCAAAACTTCTACATGGATATTCAACAAAAAATGGATGAATATAACGCATGGGATGTCAATGCTATGGCTAAAACGGCATTGTCTCGATTAGGAATTGATATGTTTGATCGTAAAGTGAATGAATTATCTGGTGGACAATTAAAACGTGTTGCTTTAGCGAAAGTATTAATTGAACCAGCAGACTTAATCCTCTTAGACGAGCCTACCAATCATTTAGATGTTCAATCGTCTAAGTTTTTACAAGAAAGCTTAGCTAAATTAAGCAGTGCCATTATATTCGTTACCCATGATCGATACTTTTTGGACGGGGTGTCCACTCATATTTATGAAATTGCAGATCAAACCATGTATACACATAGAGGGAATTATGGAGATTATTTAGAAGCAAAAGCAATCCGAGAGGAAATGGCTGCTTCGTCTCAATTGAAACTTCAAAATCGATTCCGTTCTGAACTAAAATGGATACGAAGAGGTGCAAAAGCACGTACTACAAAACAAAAAGCCCGAATTCAACGTTTTGAGGTATTAGATGAGCAAGTGGATCGTAACAATGATACTACATCATTAGATATGAAACTTGCTACGACACGACTAGGCAAAAAAGTGTTAGAGGGTATCGATCTTTCAAAAACTTACAATAACAAACAAATCATCAAAAACTTTTCGTTCTTGCTTCAGCCAGGAGATCGGATTGGCATAGTAGGACCAAATGGAGCAGGGAAAAGTACATTAATAAATATTTTAGCTGAAAAAATTCAACCCGATGAAGGTGAATTGCTAATTGGACAAACAGTTAAAGTCGCTCATTTTGAACAAACGATTCCTCCGATGAATCCTACTACTCGTATGATTGAATATGTAAGAGAATCATCAAATGATATAGAAGGATCAGATGGGATACGACATTCTGCAGCTCAAATGTTGGAACGTTTTTTATTCCCATTAAAAGTGCACGGCACTCCAATTGGAAAACTTTCAGGTGGCGAACGTAAAAGATTACATTTACTAAAATTATTAATGGAACAACCAAATGTTCTATTGTTGGATGAGCCTACGAATGATTTAGATATTCAAACTCTATCGGTTTTAGAAGATTTCATTGAACAATTCCCAGGTGTTGTTATTACCATTTCTCATGATCGTTTCTTCTTGGATCGAATTGCTAAAAAATTATGGGCACTTGATGGTAAAGGAAATACGAGAGAAGTTCAAGAGATCTATTCTGATTTCTTAGAACAAGTAGTAGTTCAGATCGAAGAAGAAATCATCGTTGAAAAAATGGAACCAGATCAGGTGAAGGAACAAAAGAAAAAACCTTCTTACAAAGAGCAAAAAGAGTGGGAAACGATTGATGAAGATATTGCGAAAATAGAAGCAGAAATTATGGCTACTGAAAAAGAAGTGGAATCTGCTGGTGCAGATTTTGAAAAGCTTCAACTTGCTACGACTCAACTAGACCAGTTGAATAAGCAGTATAATCTTTTAATTGAAAGATGGTCCTATCTACAAGATATCTTGGGGTCATGATACAATACGGTTAGGAGGGATCTATGTGAAAATACTTACAATTGAGCCAACACCAAGTCCAAATACGATGAAAGTTGTCGTAGACAATGAGCTACCTTTTGGTAAAAGTTTTAATTATAAAAAAGATGAAAATGTAGATGCCCCAACTGAAATAAAAGCCATATTACAAATTCCGGGAGTCAAAGGAATTTATCATGTAGCTGACTTTTTAGCTATTGAACGTATTGCGAAAAATGATTGGGAACAAATTTTAGCTGAAGTGAGACGAGCTTTTGGTGAAGATCATGAAACGAGTACTCAAGAAGAAATAGTAGAGGAACACTTTGGTGAAGTCTACGTGCATGTTCAACAGATAAAGGGTATTCCTTTACAAGTGAAAGCATTCGATCAAATTGCTGAAGAAAGATTAGGTCTTTCAAGTAGATTCGTGGAAGCCATGAACGCTAGTATGCATGACCAAGATGAGAATTATATTCTTCAACGCAAATGGGTTGATTATGGTGTACGGTATGGTGACAAGAAGGAAATTGCTGAACAAGTGGTACAAGAAATCGAAGCAACTTATCCTGAATCACGTTTACAGACCTTAATTTATGATGCTAAAAGCCCTAAAGAGGAAGTCCCGACTAGAGGTCGTCATATTACACTTGAGGATTTTCAGTTAAATACTTGGGAAGAGCGTTTTCAATTATTAGATCAAATGGCTGATCCAAACGTGGATGACCTACCTTTGTTAGACATAGCATTAAATGATGAACAAATGGCCATTCGTCGATTAGCAACTGTTTATCTTGGAATGATTGATAATGAACGAGTTGTTCCTTATTTAGAAAAAGCATTGAATGACAAGAGTCCATCTGTCCGAAGAACTGCTGGAGATTGCATGAGTGATTTAGGATTTACGAACTTTGAGACTAATATGATTCAAGCGTTAAAAGATAAAAACAAGTTAGTACGCTGGCGTGCAGCTATGTATTTGTTTGAAACAGGTACAGAAAACGCCTTGGCAGCTTTAAAAGAAGCTAATGAAGACCCAGAGTTTGAAGTGAAGCTTCAAATTAATATGGCGATTGCACGTATTGAAGAAGGTGAAGAAGCCAAGGGTTCTGTTTGGAAGCAAATGACTGAATCCCGCAAGTAAATATATTAGTTTTTTGGAATAAACGCATATGATGTTTATATGCGATTAGTTATTCTAAACAATTCCTTAAACAACAAAAAAGACATCCGGCAACCACCCCGGATGTCTAAAATTAAGCCAATATACCACAAAACAGGAAAAGTTATATTGGACATGAAAATCGTTACCTAATTTTGAAAGAAGTCTAATATCTCTTCTTCCTAACAATATTTTATCATGATAAAAAGGACTTCGGAAAATCAATTTATTCATCTATTTCCATAAGAATCCTTTAAGATATACCGAATTGGATGTTTTAATTAACACAAATAACTTAATCAAACGTATAGAAAGAGGGAAACTATGAACGCTTATGATGAATATATGAAGCAAGTTGTCAAACCGATGCGAGCAGAACTAGTTCAAGTTGGGTTTGAAGAGTTAACGGATGCAGAAATGGTTAATGAGCATATGAACTCAGCTAAAGGTACCTCTTTAATTGTCATTAATTCAGTGTGTGGCTGTGCAGCTGGTCTTGCGCGTCCAGCTGTGTCCCAAGCATTATCTGAGGTGTCTCATAAACCAGAACATTTAGTAACTGTTTTTGCAGGTCAAGATCCAGAAGCTACTGTTCAAATGCGTCAATACTTTGAAGAAGTCCCAGCAAGTTCACCATCTATTGCTATTTGGAAAGATGGGAATTTGGCTTATTTTATTCCACGTGAACAGATAGAAGGTTTTCCAATGGAACAAATTAAAGATCATTTAGTTGAAGTGCTTAATCAAGTCGTATCATCGTGAAAACAATCGTTACGACGGCTGGTAGGCCAACTGAATTAACGATTCAGTTAGCAAAAGGTGCAGGAAAGCATTTAGGACTTCCTTATATTGATCGTCAAAAAAGAACAGTGACTCAGCTTCAAAAACAATATGACAGTGATGTCTTAGTTGCGACTAAATCTAGGTGGGAATATTATGGTGTTCACTCAGAACAGCCCTTTTATTTTCATCCAAGTTCTGCAATGTTTCGATTGAAAAGGCTAGCTCGAGGAGAGGTTGACACTTTAATTGATGCATGTCAGTTAGTTGAAGGAGATTCTTTCTTAGATTGTACGCTCGGATATGCCTCCGATAGTTTGGTTGCAGCTTATGTTGTTGGAGAAGCGGGTACAGTTGTTGGTTGTGAAGCCTCAAAAGTACAGGCTTTTATCCTAAAGGAAGCATTTCATGGAGATCGAACGGATCATCAAGAATACTTATCTTTAATGAAGCAAATCGACGTCATATCTAGTGATGCTTTGTCCTATTTAAGAAAACAAAAAGACTCTTCTTTTGACGTCGTTTATATGGATCCAATGTTCGAGGAAACTATCTTGGAGTCTGGTAATATCAATCCACTAAGACATGTAGGCCTTACTGATGCTTTAACAGAAGAATGGGTGTCAGAAGCGACTAGAGTTGCGAAAAAAAGAGTTGTTTTGAAAGCACATTTTCAATCCACATGGTTTTATGATTTTCACTTTAACCAAATTGTACGTAAAAACACAAAATTCCATTATGGTTACATAGATTTTAAAGAAAAAATGGTCTAGATAACAGTGTAGTTCAATAAAGCCACAGTATCTCGTTTTTTGAGATACTGTGGCTTTTTGATAAATTTAATTTCATTCTTTGCAACTTCGTTTCTTAATTCAGTATTAATATTATAAAAAGATAAGACACAATTTGCACCATTCTAGATGCAAATTGTGTCTTTCTAATTAATCTGTGAAATTTAATGATGTTAAATAAGCTAGTAAGAGTAAGAAACCAATTCCAATCACTAATTGTGTATCCATTTCATATGCCTCCTTGTGTAAAAAACCAAGCTGTTTATACTTTTTTATTGTACAATGAATAGTGTAAAGATGAAACCTTTAGTTCTTGAAATCGTACTTCTACATAAGTGTTTGTCAAAAATGTTTAGATTAGAAGGTGACAATGATGAAAAAGTGGATTCAAAAATCATTAGTTGTAGCAGTAGCGCTTCTTACATTTGGTGTTATTTCACCAAACCATATTATTTGGGAAAATTTATTAGATGAGAAAGCGCACCAAAAATCAATTTCTTCTCATAATATGGAGCATACATATTCGGTCGAATGGTCTGAGGAACAACAACCTTCAAGTTTTTTAGAAGATGCCGTTCTCTTAGCAAAAGAACAGTCATTATTGAAATTCGGTTCCCGCATAGGTCCGGTCATTGCGGATGAGTTCGATGAGATTATTTTTCCGAAAATCCAAGAAGCGATTGAAATGACTTTAGTTGATTTAGACCATCAAAAATTGAATTCTTTAGCGATTAGTGAGAACCCTTCAGGTAATCATAGTGAAAAAATGTTCCATATTTATGAATCCACTACTGGCAGCGATATTATACGCTTTCATGTACGAACAGATCGCAAGCCGCAAGAAGGTTATTACTTTAATTTTCATTATCATACAGTCCAAGACCAGTTTGCAAAACACTATAAGTTAGGCGATATTTATTGGTCCAAAAATATGCCCCCAAAATGGTTGTCATAGATCTCAGAAAAACACATCATATTCCTAATCTAGGGATATGATGGTGTCTTTTTTTATAATTATATTTTGATAGGTGCATTCTTATCGTGAAAACTCATTAGAGTCGTTGAAGTAATTACTTTATTACAAGATTGAACTGGAGGGTCTAAGAATGGAACAGTATTTACAACTTTGCAGAACAATATTAGCAGATGGTGCTACGAAAAATGATCGAACTGGAACAGGTACAAAAAGTATTTTTGGTTATCAAATGCGATTTGATTTAACAAAGGGCTTTCCATTAATGACAACAAAACAAACAGCAATGCGACTAATCACCTCTGAATTACTATGGTTCATTAAAGGGGATACGAACGTGAAATCCTTAATCGAACAACGGAATTATATTTGGGATGAGTGGGCATATGAAAAATGGGTCAACAGTTCAGATTATAGTGGCCCAGATATGACTAACTTTGGAATTCGTGCATCAAAAGACGAGGAATTTCAAAAGGTTGTTGATGAACAAATGAATATATTTAGAGATAAAATCTTAAATGATGAGGAATTTGCAAATACATATGGTGATTTAGGTCCTGTTTATGGAAGACAGTGGCGGTCTTGGCCTACTGCTGATGGCCAGTCTATTGACCAATTGAAAAACGTCATTTCTTCTATTAAAAATAACCCGGACTCAAGAAGGCATATCGTTACTGCATGGAACCCTTCAGAAGTTGATGACATGGCGCTGCCTCCATGCCACACTTTTTTTCAATTCTATGTAGCCGATGGAAAACTATCATGTCAGTTATACCAACGTAGTGCAGATGTCTTTTTAGGCGTTCCTTTCAATATTGCTTCTTATGCTTTATTAACCCACTTAATCGCCCGTGAGTGTAATCTAGAAGTAGGTGAGTTTGTTCATACACTGGGTGATGCTCATATTTATTCAAATCATATGAACCAGGTGAATCAACAATTAGAAAGAACACCACGTGAACTACCAACAATAATCATTTCACCTGACAAAAAGTCAATATTTGATTTGGAAACGGAAGATATTACAATTGAAAATTACCATCCACATCCGCGAATAAAAGCTCCAATTGCTGTATAGAAAGTAGGTAAATAATGATTTCTTTAATTGTCATCCATGATTTAAATCGTGTAATTGGTCATTTAAATAAAATGCCTTGGCATATTCCAAACGAACTTGCTTATTTTAAAGAGAAGACTATGGGGAAAGCCATGATTATGGGTAGAAATACGTTTGAATCCATTGGTCGTCCTTTACCAGGAAGATTAAATATCGTAATAACTAGAAATGAATCTTATCAACCAGAAGGTGTAACAGTTGTTCACTCACTTCAAGAAGCGATTTTAATTGCAAAAACATTTCATAAAGAAGTGATGATAATTGGAGGAGAACAAATCTTTAAAGACGCACTTCCACTCGCTGATCAATTATACGTTACGGTTATTGAAAGTGAATTTGAAGGGGATACATTCTTTCCGCCATATGAAAGTGTATGGACACTTACTAATAAATCAGAAGAAATGATAACTGAAGAAGGCTTACGGTACACTTATCAAATTTTCCAAAGAAATAAGAGTACGCAAAATGTATAATTCCATTCGAACTTTTTCATTTTTGTTTGGCTATTTACCTTTCAGCTTAAAAGATTTGCGTAATGTGCAAAAGCAAAAGGAGCTCCTTTCGACTGCAGAGTATGACCAACTTGTCCATCAGCAACCGAAAAAGTGGGCAAACGGGATTTTAAAACGAACGAAAAGCACTTTTAATGTAGAAGGACTGGATTTAATTCCAGAAGGTCCGGTTCTATTTGTTAGCAATCATGAAGGTAATTTTGATATTCCGGCTTTGATTGCACACATACCAAAGCCTTTTTCATTTATGTCTAAGATTGAAGTTAAAAAACTTCCTATCATAAGAGATTGGATGGAAGCTATGAATTGTGTTTTCATAGACCGAACAGACAGACGGAGTGCAATGCGGTCCATCACAGATATGATATCAACCCTACAAGCAGGACATTCTATGATTATTTTTCCTGAAGGCACGCGTAGTAAAAAAAATGGTGTTCAGGAATTTAAATCAGGATTCACAAGGATTGCAATAGGTGCTAAGGTGCCCATTATTCCAATTGCAATTGTAGGAACATCGGACATTATGGAAAACAATAATAATAAGATAAAAGCCGCACATGTAGAAATACATGTTTTAGAAGCTATTCCCGTTGAACATATAAAAGTATTATCATCAAAACAACTTATAGAGGCTGTTCAAAACGTAATAACTCACAAAGTAAATGAAATAAATGTTGAGCGAACCCAAATGCGAAAGTGAAGCAGATGGGTTTTTGCTTTATATGATAAATTCTATTAGTTTGCAGATGATTACAATATTTTTTATAATATAGGAATAGAGAAGGGTGTGTCATACATGTCAAAAATTCATATTGTTACCGATTCAACAGCTGATTTAACTTCTGAGCAAATTTTTCAATATAATATCCATGTAGTACCTTTAACTGTTCAAATTGATGGTAAAACCTACACTGATGGTGTTGACCTACAAGCAGAAGAATTTTTAGAACTTATGAAGTCTTCTAGAGAACTGCCAAAAAGTTCTCAACCTGCTGTTGGCATTTTTCATGAATTATTTGATAAACTAGGTAAAACTGGAGATCAAATTATTTCTATTCATATGACTGGTGGCATGAGTGGAACAGTAAAATCTGCACAAGCTGCTGCTGACATGTCTTCTTCTGATGTAACGGTAATCGATTCACGATTTATATCATATGCTTTATCATTTCAAGTGTTAGAAGCTGCACAGTTAATTGCACAAGGTGCATCATTAAATGAAGTAGTCAAACACGTTGAATCAGTTCGTGAAAGAACTAATTTATTTGTAGTCGTGGATACATTAGAGAATCTAGTAAAGGGTGGACGTATCGGAAAAGGAAAAGCTTTAATCGGATCCCTTCTTTCGATTAAACCAATCGCTTCATTAGAAGGTGGAGAATATACACCAGTTCATAAAGCTAGAAGCCATAAACAAGTTGTACAATATTTGTTCGATCAGTATCAAAAAGATACAGAAGGTAAAAAAGTGAAGTATGTGGGGATTTCACAAGCTAATGGTTATGCAATGTCAGATCCACTTAAAAAACGCATAGAAGAATCTGGTTTTAATGATATTCAAGTTGCTTTCACCTCACCAGTTATTAGTACACATACTGGAATTGGGGCAATTGGATTTATGTATATGGTTGAATAAAATAAAATCTGAAGCAGGGAGAAATCCCTGTTTTTCTTTTGAGAAGGGGAGAGAACATGAGAAAGAAGTTGATACTTGTCATAGTGATGATTGTTTTGTTGACAGGATGTCAATTAGAATTTATGAACACAAGAGACTTCACTGTAAGACAATCCGTAAAATTAGAAAAGCTACGTATAGAAAAGACCTTCATTCAAGAAAATAAAATCCTAATTGGCCTCGGTGATTCCCTTACTCAAGGTGTAGGTGATGAAAGAAAGCTCGGAGGATATATGGGGAGATTAGCAAGTAACGTATCCGAATTTAAAGGTGTTAAGGATATAGAAATTGAAAATCTAGCTAAACGTGGTAGAAGAAGTGATCAATTGCTTGCTCAAATTGAATCAGGCGAAATGAGCGATGAATTAAAGAAAGCGGATATGATTTTGATGACCATTGGCGGCAATGACGTGATGGCGATCGTGAAAAAGGATTTATTTGAGTTGAAAATAGAAACGTTTGAAAAAGAATTAATAGAATTCTCCAATAGATATAAAGAGATATTAAAGAAAATTCGAATGGTTAATCCTGATGCTCCATTGATATTAATGGGTTTATACAATCCTTTTTCTATCGTGACTGATGAAGAAAATGAGTTCGATACGATTATGTTAAATTGGAACAAGTCAATTCAAACTATGGCAGGTCAAGATGATAACGCTTGTTTCATACCTGTAGATGATTTATTTAGTTCTAATACGACTCTTGTTTACCATACGGATTTTTTCCATCCAAATAGTAAAGGCTATGAACTAATGTCAGACCGCATGCTAGAGTCACTTCAAACATGCGGTTTAAAAGAACTAACAAACGGGGAAATGGATTTCTAAGGAGATGATGCATAAATGAACAAATGGAAAATCGCTTTTTTATTATTAATCGCTATAATAGTCACTGCAATCATCTTTTTCGCATTTTGGATTAGTTCACCTTCAGAAAAAACAATCGTACCAGAGCCTAAAACCGCTTCAGAAGGGAATATATTGACGCTAAAAACAACAAAAGATGACTTTGAAGGGATTGCGAACTCATACATACAAGAAGCCATGAAGGGGCAACCAATGCCTGTAACAATGAATGTAGAAAACCAAATTTTGTTGACGACTGAATTGACTATTTTCTCTACAGATATCCCAGTCATAATGAAGTTTGATCCAATCGTTGAGAAAAATGGCAATCTGAAATTAAAACAAACAGGTGTTGAAGTCGGAAGATTAGATTTGCCGCCTGAAAGCGTGTTAAAGTTAATGAAAGATTCTGTTTCGTTACCTGAATGGATGATTGTTCGACCAGAAGAAGAAGATGTATATATTGATTTGTCTCGAATTCCAATGAAATCAAATGTTTCTGTGAGAGCCAAAGAATTTAATCTACAACAAGATGAGATTACGTTAGAAATTACAGTACCTTCAAAATAAGGGGGACATAAAATGGAGTTAGAAAAAGCAACATTCGCAGGTGGCTGTTTTTGGTGTATGGTAAAACCATTTGATTCATACAATGGCATTCACTCAGTGATTTCAGGATATACTGGTGGAGAATTAGAAAATCCAACTTATGAACAAGTTTGTACTAATCAAACCGGTCACAAAGAAGCCGTTCAAATTACTTTTGATCCATCCATCTTTCCATACAGAGAGTTGGTAGAAATTTTTTGGCAACAAATTGATCCAACTGATGAAGGAGGACAATTTTTTGATAGAGGATCATCTTATCAAACAGCTATTTTCTATCATAGTCCTGAGCAAAAAGAGATTGCAGAACATTCTAAAGCTGAATTGCAAGCAAGTGCCAAGTTCAGTAAACCAATAGCGACATCTATATTAGAAGCTAAACCATTTTATCCTGCGGAAACTTACCATCAAGATTATTATAAAAAGAATCCTGCCCATTACAACCGCTACCAAGTGGGTTCAGGACGGGCTGGATTCAAAGAAAATATGTGGGGGGTTAATGAATGAATAAAGAAGAATTGAAACAAAAATTATCACCTATTCAATATCATGTTACGCAAGAAAACGGCACTGAACCGCCTCATCGTAACGAATTTGACCAACATTTCGATGAAGGAATATATGTTGATATCGTCTCAGGAAAAGCTCTCTTTCATTCGAAAGATAAATACGATGCTGGCTGTGGATGGCCAAGTTTTTCTCAACCAATTGAAAACTTAGAAGTAACAGAGCACTTTGATGAGTCACATGGAATGAGACGAACCGAAGTAAGAAGTAAAACAGCCAACTCTCATTTAGGTCATGTATTTCCTGATGGTCCAGGTGAGAATGGTTTAAGGTATTGTATTAATTCAGCTGCATTACGATTTGTACCAAAGGATCAATTAGAAAAAGAAGGATACGGCGAGTATCTTTCATTATTCTCATAAAAAAGAATCTGGAACAAAAACAAATAACATCAAAATTTCTCACTGAGAAATTTTGATGTTATTTGTTTATGATAAATTGATTTCCGTTACGGGGACGCTTTCCGGGGGCACGGCTCGAGCCTGTTGCTGTTCCCCCAGGAGTCGCCCCTCTGCCCCTCCACTTCAATCAATTCATAAAGTATAAATTTCTTAATATAGTTTTTTGTCTCATTTAAAGAAATTTCTACTTATGTCTCAGCCTTTTTTTGACTATCATTATAGGTTTTCAATTATTGCTTTGTAGTTTATTTCCATTTTTGAAACTAATCGTTAGTTAATAACGTAATCATAAATATAAGTTTATAACTTATTATTGGGATATCTTGATTGCGGTAGATGATAGATTGAAAAAAATTTAAGTTCATTTTCATGATCGTAACAGTTTTCCTAATCGCTGCTTGCAGTGGAAATCCAGACATTATTCATTTTAAAACTAAAGATGAAGCAATGGATAATTATATAGGTGATCAATATATTTAAGGGAATATTGAATTGATAACTACATTAAGCAATGAAAAGCCTTTAGGGGCAAAATCGATTGAGAATTCCTATTTTGTTGGTGAATTAATAGAAACCTAAAAAGGGTTTTATGCTAAAAGAATCTCTAACAATGTTCAACTGGAGATGGGGGGGAGCTGGCCTATCATGACTATGGTTGGAAACAAATACAATATATATTTTGAGAAAACGAATATACATGGCTTCTTTCAGATGTTTAATGGTGAGTATTATGTTTCCCTTGTTCAAGGACATGAGAAAGCTATTGTAGAAATCTTAACGAATGTAATTGAAGATAGTAAAGTAATGAAATAGAAACAATTTAGACAAAGGAGTTAAAAGCATTAGAAATTCTATTTTTGAAAATGTAATAAATAAAGGAGTGATTAACTTGAACAAAACCTTAATTTCAATAGTTTGTGGGCTAATAGTAGGCTTGCTTATTTCATTTTTCACACTTGATTATAATGGACTTACTATTGTACATCATAATCAAGCTGGTGAAGTTGAAAAGGTAATTAATGAATTAGATTTTAATCTTTTATCAAATTCCTTATTAATTGTAATTGCCTCAATTATAGTGATTTACATATTCTTAAGACTGAAAGATAAGATAGCGAAAGAATGAATTCCACGTATTATTTACTTGACCAAGACAATTAAAATTACAACAGTGGGGTGGAAGGAAATGAGTGGATTTGATTTAAGTTTTAAAAACAAGGAAGTACGAATGTGGCTTTATATTATGGTGCCAACTTTTATTATAGGAAGCTTCCTGCTCATTTTTGGAGAGTATAAAGATCAATATATTAGATTTTCAGTGTTAGTAATCGCAATTATTGTTTTCTATACTTGGCGATTTTTTTATAGGAGAAAACAAAAGGGGAAAATTAATTAACTCACTTAAGAAATAGAGAGAATATACATAAAAATAGAATGCATTTAGAATGCCTAATGAATTGAATGTTTTTATAAAAAATTATCTGAGGGGAGAAGTATGCCAGATTTAGAAGGTTTAGTTTTTCCAGTGATTATAACGGTAATTATTACAAGTATCTTTTCAATACTTTTTATGCGAAAAGAAAAGATTAATAAAGGATTTGCAATAAATTATGATGAATTATCTTATAGAAGAAAGATGATTCGTACATTAACAAGTATTCCATTATTTATCGTGACGTTCATTTTTGTTTTTATATATACAGAAACTAATTCAGCAGTTTTAACTACATTTGGTGTAATAATACTCTGCCTTTTCTTACTCCAGCTTTTATATAATTATATGAATTGGAAGAAGAAAGAATGTAGATCATAATATTTCTTCTGGGAAAAGCATCATATGATTGTGGAATTCCATTCATAAGTAAAGGGACCATCACTCAGTCACTAAATGACTTGAGAGATGGTCCCTATCTATTGAAAATTAAATCTTAAATTCATTTACAACTCTACGAAGTTGATCAGCTTGTTCGGATAGTTCCACAGCTGATGCATTAATTTCTTGCATGGCTGCTGAACCTTGATCTGCCGATGCGGCACTTGTTTCTGAGTTCATAGCGGTATTTTCAGCAATTTGATTTACCTCTACAAACGAAGATGCGACTTCTTGAGAATAAGTAAGGGTTTGTTCAATTTGGTTGACCATTTTCTCGATAATTTGAATGGTATCATTCGTTTGATACATAATCTTCTCGAGTGAACTATTCGTTTCATTAGCTATCTCTACTCCACGAATAACAGTTTGAACTCCATCATGATTTTGCTTTACGATCACTTTTACTTCATGTTGGATTGAGCTTACAATGCCTGTGACTTCCTTAGCGGCCTTCTGAGATTGTTCAGCAAGCTTTCTAACCTCATCAGCAACTACAGCAAATCCACGACCATGTTCGCCTGCGCGTGCTGCTTCTATGGCAGCATTTAATGCTAGAAGATTCGTTTGCTCAGAAATATCTGTAATGGTGCGAATAATGGAAGTGATTTCATTTGATTTTTTACCTAATGCTTCTACAGTTTCTGTTGTATTTGCCATCGTTTCTTCAATAGACATCATAACGTTAGAAGAATGTTGTACAGATTGACCACCTTCATAGGCAGCTGATTTCATCTGGTCTGTTGCTTTGATTACTTGATGTGCGTCATTGCTTAAATACCTTGCAGATTCTTCTAGTAAATTCATTTTTTGAACAGCTAATGTCATACTTCTCATCGTTTGCTCACTACCTGCGGCAATTTCGTTCGTTGTATCTGCAATTGATTGGATGGTATAGGATGTTTGATCAGCTGAAGCCATCAATTGTTGTCCGCTTGACGATACATTTTCTGCAAGATCTCTCACTCGTTTTACAAGTTCACCTATAGATTCGATTAACGTATTTGTACTACCAGCGATTTGTGCAAATTCATCATTTGTTTTAACCTTAACTCTTCTTGTTAAATCTCCGCCTGCGTTTGCAATATCTAAAATAGAGGTATTGATAATATACGTATTTCTACGAATGGATTTATAAAGGAAAGATCCGAATGTAATAGCTAATAATACTGAAATAGTGGTAAGGATTAAGAAGATAAGTAATGAACGATTCGTTTCTGCTTCAAGTTGCTTTATTTGGGCATTATTTTGACTAGCCAATAATTCATTCATCATGCCTATATGAACATCGATATAATCCATCGCTGTTTTTCCGTTACCAGCCATGATTAAGCGTTGTGCATTTTCAATACCTGATTCATCACGTGCTTTTACAACACGTTCAGAATACTGTATATATGTATTGTAGAATTGTTCAATAGAAGTTAAACTTTTCATTTCTTTTTCTCTATTTTTAAAGGATATGTTTAAATTCTTTAAACTGGTACCAATTGCGTCTTTTTTTGACTTATATGTATTTAGAAAATTATCTTTTCCTGTGATGACATAACTTTGTTCAGCATTTGCCATTTTAGAAATATCAGTTGCAAGTTGATTAATCTGTAATTGTTCAGCCATATCTTTCTCTGTAAATTCTTTTAATTCACTTTGTAGTGTTTTTAAATTAGTAGATGATACAGTAAGCATAGCTATTAACATGATAACCAGTAGGGAGAAGATAAGAACAATTTTTCCGCGAATTAAGTCCCAAAATTTTGCTCTTTTTTCGTTAAATTGATTGTTTACATTTACTGATTTGTTTTGGCGATTGTTAAAGAAAAGTTTTGATGGCTTTTTAGCTTCCTGCTTATGTTCTGGTTTTATTTTCTGAACCTTGTTTGCTATACCTAGTTTCTTTAACACGCAATACACCAACTTCTCATAGGAATTTTGTATGATATTGATAAGTTTACTTGTTTTAGTCGTAATTATCTATACTTTTCTGAATATTATAAGACTTCTTAACTAAAGGGAGAGAGTAAATTTGAATCACACATTTTATAAGTACGCGTTAACATTTAGAGGGGGACCTAAATCGGACTTGAAATCACAATTTGCAGAAGCCATGTTCTCAGATTTAACATTTCCAAAGCAATCTTCGGATTTTCAAGAGCTGTCGAGGTATATTGAAGAATTAGCACACGAAGATATGAGTGCAACAATTTTTGATGATATATGGTCTTTATATGAAACGAATGTCCTTTCCCAATCGTAAATGAAATATAAAGATGAAGGGGGCAATTTAAATGTCATTTTTCAATAAAATTTTAGCTTCTGTCGGGGTAGGAAATGCAAAAGTAGATACAAAATTAAGTGATTCGATTTTTACAGCTGGCAATACGATTTCGGGTGTTACCGAAGTCATTGGTGGTCATACGTCACAAGAAATTGAAAGTACCTATCTAAAGGTTTTTACAACATACGAACGTGAATCAAATGACAGTAAATACACAGATTCTGTTGCCTTCTTTTCCTATAAACTCAACGAACCCTTTACAATTCAAAAAGATGAAATGAAATCATTTCCTTTTTCATTCAAGCTACCATTAATTACACCCGTTACAATGGGGAAAACGAGAGTCTGGATTCAAACAAGCTTGGATATCAAAAATTCGGTGGACCCGGGAGATAAGGATTTAATTGAAATTCGACCAAATGCTTTTGTTCAAGCTGGATTAAATGCTGCTCAAAATTTAGGACTTACTCTAAGAAAAGTGGATTGTGAAGAAGCTCCTCGTGCCTACATAGGAATGACTACATTTGTTCAGGAGTTTGAATTTGTTGCAACAAATGGTCCATTTAAAGGGAAGTTTGATGAGATTGAGATGGTTTTTATACCAAAAGAGGACGACCAATATGAATTACTTGTTCAATTGGACCGTCGTGATAGAGGACTTACTAGCCTACTTTCTGAAGCCGCTGATTTAGATAAATCTTATTTTAGACTGCATTTAACATCTGCAGATTTCCCTCAGCTTGAAAGGCGATTAAAACAAGAGATGGAAAGGTATGCGTAAGTATTTGCATGTAGTGAAGAAAAACAGTATGATAGTACGGAAATGTCAATAAAGTGAGGTTAGAAAAATGAGTGTTCATATTAATGCTAAAAAAGGCGAAATCGCCGATACGATTTTACTACCAGGAGATCCACTACGTGCTAAATATATTGCAGAAACGTTTTTAGAAGACGTTGTACTTTATAATGAAGTTCGTAACATGTTTGGTTACACAGGTACTTACAAAGGTAAACGAATTTCAGTACAAGGTACTGGTATGGGTGTTCCTTCTATTTCGATCTATGTAACTGAATTAATGAATGAATATGATGTTCAAAAACTAATTCGAGTTGGAACTTGTGGATCTATTCATCACGATGTGAAAGTTCGAGATGTAATTATTGCACAGAGTGCATCGACGGATTCAAAAATGAATGAAATTATTTTCAATGGAATTAATTTCGCTCCAACAGCAGATTTTGATTTACTATTAAAAGCTTATAATGCTGGTAAAGAAAAAGGCTTGAATCTAAAAGTAGGAAATGTTTTCACAGAAGATGTTTTCTATAATGAGCATGCTGAACACGAAAAATGGGCTCAATACGGTATTTTAGCTTTAGAGATGGAATCTTCTGCATTATATACCCTAGCCGCTAAATTTGGTCGTCAAGCACTATCTATCTTAACGGTAAGTGATCATTTACTTACAGGTGAAGTGACTTCTTCTGAAGAACGTCAATTAACATTTAACGATATGATTGAAGTGGCTTTAGACGCTGCTATTCAAGATTAATTTTACGTTCATGAGAAAAGGCTGTCATATGAGAATTGACAGCTTTTTTCTTTCCGTTAATACATAGAAACTGATAAACTATACATATACATTGAAGCGTATTTTTTAGGTTTCGATTTGAAAGTGGTGAATAATTTGGACGATCAACAAAATAATCATGAGCATCAAAATGAGCAAGCTGAAATTGACCATCAGAACGCTCCTGCTAGTAAATATATACGGTTAAAACCTTTCTTCTTTATCATGTTAATTTTCACCTTGATATTAAGTACAGCAGGTTTAACTATATTCGCTTTAACGTTCGGTGAAGATAAAGTAGTTGAAGTTGGTTCACCAGAGAGAAGAGAATTCCAAAAATTATATCAAGCTTATGATGATTTAAAAGCTGAATACTACGCTGATATTGACCAAGAAGCATTAGTAAATGGTGCGATTAACGGAATGATTGATGCACTTGGCGATCCTTATTCAGATTATATGAATCAAGATGAAGCTGCTCAATTTGAAGAAAGCATTTCTTCAAGTTTCCAAGGGATTGGTGCAGAAATACAAGAACGGAACGGTTTTATTTCCGTCGTTTCTCCAATTAAAAACTCACCAGCTGAAAAAGCAGGAATTCTTCCAAATGATCAAATTATCGCGGTAGATGGTGAAAGTATTCAAGGAATGAGTGCTTCAGAAGCTGTATTGCTGATTCGAGGAGAAAAAGGAACATCTGTCTCTTTAACCATTAAACGTGGAGATATGAGTGATCCAATGGAAATCACAATCGTTCGCGATGAAATACCGATTGAGACTGTATACGCGGAATTATTAGAAGACCAAGTAGCCCATATTCAAATTACAAGTTTTTCACAGAACACATATGATGAATTGCTTAAGGCAATTACTGATATGGAAGAAAAGGGTATGAAAGCAATGGTTCTGGATGTCAGACAAAATCCAGGTGGTTTATTAACATCAGCCATTGATATTTCTAATTTGTTTGTAGATGCTGGAAAACCGTTATTCCAAACAAAAGTAAAAGAAAAAGATGCTGAAATCTATACAGCTACAAATGGTACGAAAGTTGAAGTTCCTGTCAATCTGCTTATTGATGGTGGTAGTGCTTCAGCTTCAGAAATTCTAGCGGGTGCCATGAGCGAATCCGCTGGTACACAATTAATCGGATTGAATACGTTCGGTAAAGGTACTGTTCAAACGGCTAATGAATTAAATGATGGATCCAACATGAAATTTACAACAGCTAAATGGTTAACCCCAGAAGGCAACTGGATTCATGAAAAAGGAATTGCTCCAGATATTAAAATCGAATATCCATCTTATACTCAACTGCCCTATTTAGATGCATCAGTTGAGTTGAAAATAGGCGTTCTTTCAGATCAAGTTAAGGCGGCAGAAGAAATGCTTGTTGCTATTGGATTTGATACTGGGAAGGTAGATGGATTATTTGACGAGCAGACTGAAACAGCCATCAAACAAATTCAAAAAGAGAATGAACTTGAAGAAACAGGAATCTTAACAGGTGACACAACATATGTCTTGATGGATCGCTTGCGTGTTAAAATTGAAAAAGAAGACCCACAGTTGCTAAAAGCAAAAGAATTATTAATGAAAGAATTAGCTAAATAATTTGAAGCTGGCCTGTTCAATAGGTCAGCTTTTTTCCTAGGATTTTATCGTGAAAGGGTGCTATTAATGAAAGATGTATATTTACTTAGTGGTTTTTTAGGGAGTGGCAAAACCTCTTTATTAACAGACGTCATACGTCAATTTAAAGAAAATGGGTTAAAGCCTGCAGTTCTTATGAATGAATTAGGGAAACTTCCGTTTGACTCGCAATCAGTTGAAGACGATGTCCCTTTAAAAGAAATGTTAGAAGGGTGTATTTGTTGCACTGGTTCTGAGAAAACAGAAGCACAGTTACAAACTTTATTAACTGGTGAAACATTTGATGTGTTGTTAATAGAAACCACAGGAGCTGCACATCCAGTTGAAGCATTAGACGCGGTTTATTCTCCTCTATTCGCAAAAGAATTAAATGTGAAGGGAATCGTTACTGTTGTTGATAGTAAACTTTGGCTAGATCGTGAAAAACTTTCACCTCAAATGCGTTCTTTATTCTTAGAACAAATTCGACATTCACATCTTTTGTTAGCCAATAAAATGGATTTATTAACAGATGGAGAACAGGCAAAAGTTATTTTTGAACTACAAGGATTTAATTCAACGGCAATACTGATTCAAACTTCACATGCTAAGTGTCCTCTTTCTTATTTAAAAAAAATGAATGGATCGATTACTGAACATCAAATAGTTCCAGCTCAAATAGGGAAAGATCTATCTCTATCAACACGACTTGTTACATTCAAACAACCAGTAATCCAAGATCAATTTGAAGATTGGTTAAGAACTTTACCTTCCACAGTTTTTCGAATGAAAGGTTACGTTCCAATAGAAGGAATAAAAAATCCTATGTTGTTTCAATATTCGTACGGGATGGTTCAATGGCTACCTGAATTTGTTAAAATGGAACCTTCAATTGTTATTATTGGAGAACAAATATCTGAAATTAAAGTACCCGGAAGTGAGTGAACAGGAATTAAAAGTTTAATAGAAGCTTATCAAACGCTCTTTCCATTTCGACTTGCTGCACAAACAATTAGTTCTTTGAATGACCTTGAATCTATCATAAAGACTGAATTGCTTGATGAATTGACACACCCACGAGTAAGGAAAAATTCATCAGAAAAATTACAACTCGCTTTCTTACGAATTGAAGAAAGTAGCTTAGCTGAATGTGAGAAAACAAGTCTGAAAGCGTTTTACGAAGAAGTTTTCAATAGCGTCAATACCTTTTAAGATGAAGTTTATGGGAAATTCTCTAATACTACACATTTTTTTGCTATAGAAATCCTTATACAGCATACCTTTTCAATTCCGATGGTGACATTGGAAATGATTAGGTATTTTTTTGTGTGAATTAACAGATAAGCTAGTTTGCGAGGAGGGATACAACATGAAAAAAATGTTAATGGGTTTAACAATGGGAACAATGGTTTTCTCATTAGGTCAAGCTACATCAGCAGAAGCATCATTTTCATCTAATACACCTACTTGTAACACTGAGGTGAAATATAACTGGTCAACTAGTAATAAAAATATAGAGTTTGATTCTGCTACCCAAAATCAACTAGTCGAGCAAATTAATGCTCAATTGGCTGCTAACGGATTCAAACAAACAATAGATTTTAAAGCTCCACAAAAAGCAGTTGCGCCTGCTAAAAAAGAGGCAACTCAACCGGTGGCACAAAAGCCAGCCGAAGCAGCAAAACCTGCAGCGAAAGCACCAGCTGCACAGCCGGTAGCTTCAAAACCCGCTCCAACACAAACTGCTAAGCCAGCAGAAACGCAACAACCAGCTGCAAAACCTGCAGCAGATGCTTCAATTTCATCAATTGAACAACAAGTTTTAACATTAACGAATCAAGAACGTGCAAAAGAAGGCTTAAAACCTCTTGCTACTGATTCAGCATTGATGGACTCGGCTCGTGCAAAATCTTCAGATATGAGTAACAATAATTATTTCTCTCATACGAGTCCAACATTAGGTTCACCATTCGATCAAATGAAAGCAAAAGGTATTCAATACAAAGCCGCAGCTGAAAATAT
>JBFIXW010000022.1:0-23612 GCA_041605715.1 Paenisporosarcina sp. | reverse complement strand
GTATGGTCGATGGCTAGGTGTAGTTATTGTTATGCATGACATTACTGACTTAGTGCGGTTAGAGCAGATTCGAAAAGATTTTGTAGCGAATGTATCCCACGAACTTCGCACACCTGTTACATCGATTAAAGGCTTTACAGAAACATTATTAGATGGCGCTTCAAACGATAAAAATACACTGAACACATTTTTAGAAATTATTCATCAAGAAAGCAATCGATTACAAGATTTAATTGAAGATTTACTGGAATTATCCAAAATTGAGCAACACGGTTTTTCGGTTGAGCATACAATCATTAATTTGAAAGAAGTAATGATGAGGGCAGCTGAAATGACTGGACCAAGATTAGATGAAAAAAATATGGTTCTGGAATACAATTTTGAACAAGATATTTTTGTAGAAGGCGATTTTAACCGATTAATTCAAGTGTTGATGAATTTATTAACAAATGCTATTACGTATTCTCCTGAAAACACCACCATTACGATGGATTTATCAGAAACAAAGTCAAGTGGAATCATGCTTATTCAAGATGAAGGGATAGGCATTGAAGAAAGCGAAATTCCTCGTATCTTTGAAAGATTTTATCGAGTAGATCGTGCAAGGAGCCGGAATTCTGGTGGTACAGGTCTTGGTCTAGCTATTGTAAAACATTTAATCGAAGCACATCAAGGGAAAATAAAAGTGAAAAGTTCCATTGGTAAAGGGACAAGATTTGAAATTTCAATCCCAAAGAAACAATCATCTTAACATGTTATTTACAATTTCTTCATGGGGAATTCACAATGCTTTGATAAGATACTTATGAACCCCCCCAATACCGCATTTGGCAAAAGGAAAAGCTCTCAGTTGAGGGCTTTTTCTTTGTTTAAATATGGGTAGTAGATAAATTATTTACTATTATTTGAACTCATCAATATTTCCCTGGAAATGAGTCGATTTTAAACTAATACAATATAAAATTAGGAAGCTCTGCCCATGATAAGCGTCCTAAAGGAGAGAAAATCAAGTTTGTAAGAGTTCAGTGAGTCATTTTTCCATATTAAAATGATATTGTTTAAAAAATAAAATAAGATTGCTAAGTTTTTGAAACCTTCGTTTAAGTTAATCGTAAAACTATAGAAGAATAGAAATGAGGGAATTACGATGAGTGTTAAACGAATATTATCTATTGTGTCTTTATCAATAGTAGGAATTATTGCATTAATAGCTATCTTCACATCTTGGTATACCGTAGATGAGTCTGAGCAAGCCGTTGTTATTACATTTGGTAAAGCAGAAGCACCGATCCTTGACTCGGGTTTACATTTTAAACTACCTTGGCCAATGCAAAAAGTTAAAGTTCTTTCAAAAGAAACATTTAGTCTTCAGTTTGGTTATAAACAATCAGCTGATGGAGAAATCGTTTCATTTGATAACGAAACAAAAATGATTACAGGTGATGAAAACATCGTTTTAACTGATTTAGTAGTGCAATGGAAAATTACCGATCCAGCTAAATATTTATTTAACGCTGAATCACCACAAGTCATATTACACGATGCAACGTCAGCGTCTATTCGTTCAATTATCGGTAGTTCATTAATTGATGAGGCGTTAACTTCTGGTAAAGCAGAGATAGAAGCGGAAACTCGTGATTTACTTGCATCATTAATTGAGAAGTATGATATTGGCATTACGATTCTTGGCGTTAAATTGCAAGATGTTGAATTGCCAAATGCAGAAGTTCGTGCTGCCTTTACAGCTGTAACAGATGCACGTGAAACGAAAAACACGAAAACCAATGAAGCTGATAAATATAAAAACCAACGTGAAAGTGAAGCGATTGGAGAAATTTCTGCTATTAAATCTCGTGCAGAGGGACAACGTACAGCTCGTATTGAACAAGCAAAAGGTGAAATTGCTGTATTTGATAAGCTATATACAGAATATAAAGGCAATCAAGAGATAACGAGACAACGTTTAGTTATTGAAACACTAGAATCTGTCTTGCCGAATGCCCAAATTTATATCATGAATGATTCAGGAGATACAGTAAAATACTTACCATTGCAACAACCAACACAAGTGCCACCTGTTGCAACTGAAGGAGGCGGAAATTAATGGACCAAAATAAACCAAATCCATTTACTTCTTTGGAACAAAAATTTAATGACCAATTCAATAAAAATAATAAAATTCCAAAGACGAAAGAACCCATTAATGTTAAAAAGCATATGAAGTCTATTATAATTCTTACACTACTTTTCGCATCGTTCGTAATCCTTCTTGCCAATATCTATGTTGTTAAAGAGAACGAATATCGTGTTGTTCGTCAATTTGGTGAAGTAAAAGAAATTCGATATACACCAGGTATTTATATGAAAGTTCCATTTTTACAAAGTGTTACTTCTTTACCGAAATACCAAATGACATATAACGTGTCAGAAGCAGAGATTAATACGATGGATAAAAAACGTATTATTATTGATAACTATGCTGTATGGCGTATTACCAATCCGAAAATGATGATTATAAATGCAGGGAATATGCTGAATGCGGAAGGACGTATGGAGGAATTTATTTATTCAGTGGTCCGCACTGAGTTAGGTCAACTTGCATATGACGAGATTATTAATGATGAAAATACATCTCGAGGGAGTTTAAACGATCGAGTAACTGAGAGAGTAAATGAATTGTTAGCAAAAGACAATTATGGAATTGAAGTAGTCGATGTACGTATGAAACGCACTGATCTTCCACCTGAAAATGAACAATCAGTGTATACTCGAATGATTTCTGAGCGTCAATCAATCGCACAAAAGTATCTTTCTGAAGGGGATGCGGATAAACGAACAATTGAATCTACAACAGATAAAAAAGTTCAAGAAATGATTGCGGTTGCTCAAAAAGAAGCAGCAGTTATTTCAGCTGAAGGTGAATCGGAAGCGGCAAAAATCTATAACCAATCCTTTTCTAAAGACCCTGAGTTTTATGCATTGTATCGTACACTTGAATCTTATAAGAAAACCATTGGGGAAGACACAATGATTATTCTGCCATCTGATTCACCCTATGCAAAAATACTCACTGGTTATTTAGAATAGCTTTTAATCGAATTTAAAAAATATGATCTTCTTTGAATTTGAGGCGTCATTTTCCTTTCATCTACCCATCATGGTAAAATGAAGGAAGATGGCGTCTTTTTGCTTGGAATATATATAACGGATAATATTTAGGATTTCAATACATAGAGGAGTGGAATAGCTTGAGCAAAAATAAAGTGTTATTACTCGACGGAAACAGTTTGGCATACCGTGCTTTTTTCGCACTTCCTTTACTGACCAATGAAAGCGGAATTCATACAAATGCAGTTTATGGATTTACGATGATGTTACAAAAGATTTTAGATGAAGAAAATCCCACGCATATTTTGGTAGCATTTGATGCAGGGAAAACAACATTTAGACATTCTACTTATGGAGAATACAAGGGAGGACGTCAAAAGACTCCACCAGAACTATCAGAGCAATTTCCTTACTTGCGAAAATTGTTAACTGCATATCAAATCCCTCAATATGAACTCGAAATGTATGAGGCAGATGATATTATCGGGACACTTAGCAAACAATCAGAATTAGTCGGTGATGAAGTTGTTATCGTTTCTGGTGATAAGGACTTAACGCAATTGTCATCTTCTTCAACAACTGTCTACATTACAAGAAAAGGTATGACAGATATTGAGAAATACACACCAGAACATATTAAAGAGAAATATGGCTTAACACCTGATCAAATTATTGATATGAAAGGGTTAATGGGCGATGCATCTGACAACATACCGGGTGTCCCTGGAGTCGGAGAGAAAACGGCTATTAAATTATTGCTTGAACACAAAACTGTAGACGGAGTTTACCAAGGTTTAGACAGTGTTAAAGGGAAGTTGAAAGAAAAGCTAGTAGCAAATGAAGAGCAAGCGAAAATGAGTAAAGTACTTGCCACGATTGAGACAAATGCACCCATAACCATTGGCTTTAAAGATCTTCGGTATGAGGGGCCAAACATGGAAGAAGTGTTGAATATTTGGCAAGAGCTTTCATTTAAATCGCTACTTGAGAAAACAACTTACACCCAAAAAGAAGTCGTTCAAGAAGACATTGTATTTGAACACCTTACAGAAATAACATCTGAACATTTATCAGATGAGATGGCCGTCCATTTAGAGTTGTATGATGAACAATATCATACAGCGGATATGTTAGGACTTGCATTAGTAGATGAACAAAATGCCTATTTCATAAAAGTGGATGATGCCTTTAAATCAACAGATTTCCGGGCGTGGTTAATTGACGAGACAAAGAAAAAGCGATTAGTTGATGCAAAAGCTGCACTTGCAGCATTCCATCGAAAAGATGTCTTGTTAGACGGTGTGGAATTTGATTTTGTATTAGCTGCATATATAGTGAATCCTGCCATTACGTCAGATGATGTAGCTGTTTTATCAAGAGAATTTGAATATATGGAAGTATCGACTAATGAACAAGTGTATGGAAAGGGTGCTAAAAAATCCGTACCGGAAGTTGCCATACTCAGTGATCATATTGTTCGAAAAGCAATGGCTGTTTGGAAATTACGAAATACAATGGATGAAAAACTTAAAGAAAACGAACAATATGAGCTATACCATGACCTTGAACTACCTCTTGCTACTATTCTGGGGAAGATGGAATCAGATGGCGTCAAAGTCGACAAACAAACACTTTTGGATATCGGGGAAGATTTAGCTGGCAAGCTTACTGAAATTGAACAAGCAATCTATCATGCATCAGGTGAAAGCTTCAATATTAACTCACCTAAACAATTAGGCGTTATCTTATTTGAGAAACTTGGTCTACCACCTTTAAAGAAAACGAAGACGGGTTATTCTACTGCAGCCGATGTTTTAGAAAAACTTGAAGGAAAACATGCGATTATTTCTCATATTTTACTTTATCGACAATTAGGTAAGCTTCAATCTACCTATATTGAAGGTCTTTTAAAAGAAATTCATGAAGATGATGGGAAAATCCATACTCGTTACCAACAAGCTCTGACTCAAACGGGTAGACTGAGTTCTACGAATCCAAATTTACAGAATATACCCGTTCGATTAGAAGAAGGGCGTAAAATTCGAAAAGCCTTTGTTCCGTCTCAACCTGACTGGGTTTTATTTGCAGCCGATTATTCACAAATTGAATTACGTGTATTGGCTCATATGTCAGATGACGCTGAATTAATTGACGCATTCCGAAACGATCTTGATATTCACACAAAAACAGCAATGGATGTTTTCCATGTGGAAGAAGAATCAGTGACAACAGATATGCGCCGCGCTGCTAAAGCAGTTAATTTTGGGATCGTTTATGGAATTAGTGATTATGGTCTATCTCAAAACTTGTCGATCACGCGTAAAGAAGCAGCGGAATTTATTGATCGTTATTTACAAAGTTTCCCTGGCGTTAAAGAATACATGGACAATATCGTACATGAAGCGAAGCAAAAAGGGTTTGTTACGACGATTTTAAATAGAAGAAGATACTTACCAGATATTACGAGCTCTAACTTTAATTTACGTGGCTTTGCTGAACGTACAGCAATGAATACACCAATACAAGGTAGTGCAGCAGATATTATTAAGAAAGCAATGATTGATATGGCTGATCGTTTAGAGAAGGAAAATCTCCAAACCCGTATGCTACTTCAAGTTCATGATGAATTGATATTTGAAGCACCACCTGAAGAAATTGCCATTTTAGAAAAAATCGTGCCTGAAGTAATGGAGCATGCAATCGAATTGAAAGTTCCTTTAAAAGTTGATTATGCATATGGTTCCACTTGGTACGAAACGAAATAAGGGGGCTGACTAAGTGCCTGAATTGCCAGAAGTGGAAGGAGTAGTAAACTCTTTAAAACCTGTTGCAACTGGGAAGACAATAATTGAAGTAAAGATTTCTTCAGTTATTACCCATGCACACTCACAAGGAAGACAAGCCATCGTCAAAGGAAGTTCACTTCAACATTTTTGTAGTGATCTCGCAGGTGCTAAAATTGAACAAGTGGTTAGAA
Source organism: Paenisporosarcina sp. (assembly GCA_041605715.1). Taxonomy (GTDB): domain Bacteria; phylum Bacillota; class Bacilli; order Bacillales_A; family Planococcaceae; genus Paenisporosarcina. Next base: position 17,527 of record JBFIXW010000022.1, on the reverse strand, counting down.
GATCTAAATATATTTATTTTCATTTAATAAAAAACAAAGAACAAAAGTTACTGGTCACTCATTTAGGTATGACTGGAGCATGGTTTTATATTCAGCATTCCGAAGATGTGACGGAAGAGAAATTCAGGAAACATATTCATGTACAGTTTCAATTAGATGACGACATGATTTTGGTTTATGCTGACATTCGAAGATTTGGGGAAATGAGATTGCTCGATATGGAATCACAATTCCCACCTCTTCTATTAATGGCTCCAGAACCCTTTGAAGAAGTTGCTTTAAGTCATTTTTTGCAGATGTCTTTATTACCCAAATACCAACAAAAATCGATTAAAGAAACAATTATGGACGGACAAGTCATTTCAGGTTGTGGAAATATATATGCTACCGAAGCATTGTTTCGTATGAGGATTCACCCTGGTAGGACGGTAAAACGCATTAGTGAGAAAAGAAAAGTCCAGTTGTTTAATGAAATTGTAGATGTATTGAATGAAAGTATTTCTGCTGGAGGCAGTTCAATCTCTGATTACCGGAATATAAATGGTGAAGCAGGAAATATGCAAAACCGCTTACAAATGTATGGGAAGAAAATTTGTCCAACATGTCAGCGACCAGTTAAACAGCGAGTGCTCGGAGGACGAAATTCTTGGTATTGTTCAACATGTCAACGATAAAGGATGAAGAGTTACATGATTATAGGTTTAACAGGCAGTATAGCGAGTGGAAAAAGTACGGTTTCCAAAATGCTTCAAGATATGGGATTCTTCATTATTGATGCAGATATTGTGGCGAGAGAAGTTGTCGAGCTAGGAAGTGATACACTTCAAGAAATACAAAACCAATTTGGAAATGAAGTACTTCATATAGATGGAACACTTAATAGAGAAGTCCTTGGTTCCATGATTTTTCACCAACCGGCAAAGCGCAAACAATTAAATGACATTATGCATCCCGCTATTCGAAAAGAAATGTTTAAACAGCGTGATGAGTTGACCACAAAGGGAATTGAAACATTTTTTATGGATATTCCATTGCTTTTTGAAAGTCACCTTCAACATTTGGTTGAGAAAATATTAGTTGTTTCCGTGACAGAGGACGTTCAATTAGAGCGTCTCATGAGTCGAAATAACTTATCCAAAGAAGAAGCAGAAGCACGAATCAAATCTCAGTTACCTTTATCCAAAAAAGAAAAAGGGGCTGATGCGGTTATCTATAACAATGGTTCGATCGGGGAGTCCAAAAAGCAATTAGAGACCATTTTAAAACTTTGGGATGTTTCACCTTATAATTCAGAAAAGTAGAACTTCTTTAGGTTTTGTTGAAAGTGTTTACCCGAATTTAATATGTGTTATACTAATTACGGATAAATGTTCAACAGTATAACATACATGTAGGAGGATTTTTCAATGTCAGCTTCTATTGCTATTAATGGTTTTGGCCGTATTGGCCGTATGGTATTCCGACAAGCTATTCTTGAAGATAATCTAGACATAGTGGCAATTAATGCCAGCTATCCCGCTGAAACGTTAGCACATTTGATTAAGTATGACACAAATCATGGTACATTCTCTGGAACAGTAGAAATTGAAGAAAATGCGTTAATCGTTAATGGTAAAAGAGTTCAACTAGTCAGTGACCGTGATCCTCTAAATTTACCTTGGAAAGAAATGAATATTGATATTGTTATTGAAGCTACAGGTAAATTTAATGCACGTGAGAAAGCAGCCTTGCATTTAGAAGCAGGTGCAAAAAAAGTAATCTTGACAGCTCCTGGTAAAAATGAAGATGTAACAATCGTTATGGGTGTGAATGATGACAAATTAGACATTGAGGCACATGATGTTATCTCAAATGCTAGTTGTACGACGAATTGTCTTGCTCCAGTAGCGAAAGTATTAAATGATACTTTTGGTATTGAAAATGGATTAATGACTACTGTTCACGCATATACAAATGATCAGAAAAATTTAGATAATCCACATAAAGATTTACGTAGAGCTCGTGCATGTGCACAATCTATCATCCCCACATCTACAGGAGCAGCTAAAGCATTATCATTAGTGTTGCCTGAATTGCAAGGGAAACTTCATGGATTGTCATTACGTGTACCAACACCAAACGTATCCCTTGTAGATTTAGTTGTAGATCTTCAACAAGACGTAACAGTTGAAGATGTGAACAATGCTTTTATTAAAGCGTCTGAAGGAAGTATGAAAGGTGTACTTGGTTTCACAAATGAACCTTTAGTTTCAATTGACTTTAATACCAATCCACATTCTGCAATCATTGACGGTTTAACAACGATGGTTATGGGTTCTAGAAAAGTAAAAGTTCTTGCTTGGTATGACAATGAATGGGGTTATTCCGCGCGTGTCGTTGACTTAACAAAAAAAGTTGGCGCAGCACTTAAAGAAAAAGTTCAAGCTTAATATAAACATTCACTCTATCTTTTGATAGAGTGGATGTTTTTTATTTTTTTAGATTGCCTCATTTTCAAAATCTATTTTCAAGAGTGATTGCTAGGATTAATAATTTCTATAACAATTTCTTTATTTTTGTAAGTTTCAGTGATTGGAACTTACTGCGAAGACTCCAGTGGGATTAGCACGAGCTGAAAGCCTAAGGAGCAAAGACTAAAATCGCCACACCCTGTGGCTATATCATTGAAACCAACATCCTGTCGTTGTTCTCCACGGAAAGCGCCCAACTCAAGTGGAAATCAATTAGTTTAAATATTATTTCATTTCGATTATGTAATTGATAAATTCAGTTTAGCTTAAATTGTTTGCATGGAAGTTTCTTACGTGGAAATTTAACTTTTAACTGTGGAAATTCTTGCGTTATTGATAAGTTTTAAAAACAATCTCTCACAAAGTACCCCAATTATAAATGATTGTGAAATTATTTTAAGTTTTTATCTTGCATTGATATTTAAAACATCATATAATGACATTCGTGTACTTCGAATGTACATACGGACTGCTTAAAGGGTTAGGATCTCTCTGGACTAACTTTCCCCCGTGGTAGTCAAACTTTAAGAAGGTTACAAAATTCTTAAATTTTTTATTAGAGGGGGAAAACGAACCATGGAAACAATGGGACGTCATGTAATTGCAGAACTTTGGGAATGTGAATTTGACAAATTAAACGATGTGAATTTTATCGAAAGAACATTTGTTGATGCAGCACTAAAATCAGGAGCGGAAGTACGTGAAGTTGCATTCCACAAATTTGCACCACAAGGTGTAAGTGGAGTAGTAATTATTTCTGAGTCACATTTAACGATTCATAGCTTCCCTGAACACGGTTACGCAAGTATCGATGTATATACATGTGGGGATTTAGATCCAACGATAGCTGCAGAATACATTGCAGATGCACTTGGATCAAAAACTCGTGAAACAATGGAACTGCCTCGTGGTATGGGTCCAGTTAAAGCGGGTAAAGCACTTGTAACAGCACATGCATAACATTTGAAATTATAAACGAGAGAGCAGAGGGAGAAATTCCTCTGCTTTTTCGATTTTAGGGACAAATGTTTGATATAATAAATGAAATAAAAGAATTACGAAATCAGGAGATTATCATATGAGATGCCCAAGCTGTCAATACAATGGAACAAGAGTTGTCGATTCAAGACCTGTCGATGATAATAAGGCAATACGCCGGAGAAGAGAATGTGAGGATTGTGGTTCTCGGTTTACTACTTTTGAAAAAGTAGAAGAGATGCCATTAATCGTTGTGAAAAAAGATGGGTCACGAGAAGAATTCAGTCACGAAAAAGTTTTACGTGGTCTTATTCGTGCTTGTGAAAAACGGCCCGTTTCTTTAGATGTACTTGAGAAAGTTGTCTTTTCAATTGAAAAAGATTTACGTCGTATTGGAAATTCTGAAGTAAAGTCAGAAGAAGTTGGTGAGATGGTAATGGACCGGTTAGCCAAAATTGATGAAGTAGCTTATGTGAGGTTTGCATCTGTCTATCGCCAGTTTAAAGACATTAATGTATTTATCGATGAACTAAAAGATCTATTGAAAAAGACCCCAGAAGACACACGTTAAAGGTAAGGGAGGTATGATGTATGCAATTTTTGTTTAAAGAACTTCAACCGGTGGATAGCTGCATCATTCAAATGCCTTATCCATTAACGGATCAAGATCGTCAGTTAGTAACTCTTTTATATAAGCCCATTATCGGAATTGAAGCTATGAGTCTTTATTTTACATTATGGGCAGAATCTGAGTACCATCCTGGTGAACCCGTTAGTCATTATTTTTTAATGGACGTATTGGGTATGCCTTTAAAGAAAATATTTGATGCTCGTGTTTCTTTAGAAGCAATCGGATTATTAAAAACTTGGAAACAGGACAAGTCAGATCAAAGAATGTTTATTTATGAAGTGTTAGCTCCTTTAACGGCTCACGCGTTTTTTAGTGAACCCATTTTAGCTACTTCACTATATAGCGTCATCCATGAAAAGGCCTATATAAAAGTGCGAGATCGCTTTATGAAAAAACAGCAAACACATCAAGATTTCGAAAATGTTTCTCGCGAACTTAAAGACGTCTACAAAAGTAATCATGACTATAATAAGCTAGGTCATATTTTTGAAAACACCCCGACTGAGGAAGTGAGTCGGCCTAGTAAATTGCCGTTTTATTCACTAGATTTTGATTTCGACTTATTAAAATCAGGGTTGTCTGAAGTGATGATTCCTTCGCATGTTTTAACTTTACCCGTAAAAGAATTAGTAGCGAAGGTAGCGTTTTTATATTCGTTTAATCCAATCGACATGCAAAAGGTTGTTATGCTAGCGATTGATGATCAAAATCGGATTACGGAAGAGCGCTTAAAAAAATCAGCAGCAGATTTTTATAAATTGACGGTTTCTTCTAAACCACCTAAGCTCATGAAACAAATTAATAAAACAACTGAGCCCGCTAGTCAAATTTCAAAATCATCAAAGGATGAATTGTTGATTAAATATCTCGAAGAAACACCGCCTCTCGAAGTGTTAAGAGATATTTCAAAAGGTAGAGAACCGATGCCGATTGAAGTAGAATTGTCTAACGAGTTGGTCATGAAATATGAACTACCACCACCCGTGGTGAATGTGTTACTTCAATTTGTTTTAATACGGGCAAAAATGAAATTAAATAAAAACTATGTCCATAAAATTGCGGCACATTGGCAACGAGAAAATGTTCAAACAGCAAGAGAAGCGATTGATATTTCGAGAAAAGAACATGATCAATATTTAGATTGGCAAAATAGTGCATCAAAACCTGCAGCTTTCCGTAAAAAGGGAACACGAGATGAAAAAGTTCCGGAGTGGTTCTTTAAAGCCAAAGAAAGCCGAGCGACTAAACAAACAATTGAAAATGAAGTCACTGAAGACTTTGAAATTGAGAAACAAAAATTGCTTAAGAAACTCGGTGTAACAGAGGGGCAGGCGAAATAAAATGGAACCGATTAGCGAAACATTAAAACGTGTAGTAAATGCACCAGAATTCTCTAAACGATACGACAATATGAAAGCAGAAATATTAGAGAATCCCGGAGTTCAACAATTCTTATCTCAACATGCTGGTGAAGTAAATAAAGCGATGGTGGATAAAAGTTTAGGGAAACTATATGAATACACGACTCAAAATCATGATTGCGAAAATTGTGCAAACGTCGCTCAATGCTCGAACTTCATGAAAGGGTTCGTTCCTAAACTCGTAATTACAAGAGGTAGTATTGATATTGATTACACAAAGTGTAATCAAAGACTAATTGAAGAAGAGCGTCGCCAAGTAGCGGAAATGATATCAAGCATGCATATGCCGAAAGATGTATTAAAGGCTAGACTTGCTACTGTCACGTACGATCATAATACGCGAGTTAATCTGGGATCTGCCGCACAAACTTTCTTAGAAGAAGTGAAAACCGAAAGAAGTTTACCTGCAAAAGGTTTTTATATTTATGGTGAATTCGGTGTTGGTAAGTCATATGTTTTAGGTGCGCTTGCGAATGAACTAGCTGAATTACGAATAAAAACCGTTCTAGTTTATGTTCCTGAATTCCTTAGAGAAATGAAACATGCGATTCAAGATCAGTCGCTACAAGAAAAAGTGGATTATGTAAAAAAAGCTCCTGTATTAATGTTAGACGATTTAGGTGCAGAAACACTTTCAAGCTGGACAAGAGATGAAATTTTAGGAACGGTATTACATTATCGAATGGCTGAAAACCTTCCAACTTTTATTACCTCGAATTTTGATTATGACGGATTAGAAGACCACTTAGCTTATTCAGGAAAAGGTGAAAGAGAATTAGTAAAAGCAGCAAGAATAATGGAAAGAATTCGTTCCATAACAATTCCAATGAGATTAAGCGGCAAAAATAGAAGAGATGGCTAAAAAAAGGTATCTAAAAGTTGTGATAACAACTTTTGGACACCTTTTTTGTGTGTTTAGAAGTAGTCAGTGATTTTGAGAAATAGAATTGTTGTAACAAAGGCAAGTGGTTCTGACGACTAACGCACATAAATATTCAAAATTTAGTTTGAATATTGCGAATATCCTAAAGTCGTTTGCGATTGGTTGACTTTTTCTTAATCCGATTTATAATTGATATTGAGAATCGTTTTCAATAACAAATCATTTATTAAAGGGAGAGACAACAAGTGAAAAAAACATTATTTCTATTAGTATCATTTACTCTGTTAGTTCTAACTGCATGTGGAAATGATCAATCAACAAAAAATACGAATTCAACAGAAGATAAAGAAACAAACGAAAGTATGGAAGTGAACTTATATACAGCTCGTCATTATGATGTTGACGATAAATTATATGCGGAATTTACAGAGGAAACAGGAATTAAAGTAAATGTTATTAAAGGTGAAGCTGATGAATTACTTGAGCGTATTAAGCGTGAAGGTGATGCAACAGCAGCAGATTTATTTTTAACTGCAGATGCTGGACGATTATTCCGTGCTAAAGACGATGGTTTATTACAAGCGGTATCTAGTGATGTATTAAATGAGCAAATTCCAGCTAATTTCCAAGACGAAGATCAAATGTGGTATGGCTTAACTAAACGTGCACGTGTCATTGTTTACAATAAAGAGACAGTAAAGCCAGAAGATTTATCAACGTACGAAGCTTTAACAGAAGATCAGTGGAAAAATCGTGTTTTAATTCGTGGTTCTGAAAATATTTATAATCAATCTTTATTAGCATCATTTGTTGAAATTGAAGGGGAAGAAAAAGCGAAAGAGTGGGCTGCAGGTCTTGTATCAAACTTTGCACGTGACCCTGAAGGTGGAGATCGAGATCAAGCTAAGGCAATTGCTGCAGGTATTGGTGACGTGGCAATTATGAACACGTACTACCTTGGACAAATGCTAAACTCCGAAGATACAGAAGAAGTTAAAGTTGCTGAAGGCTTAGGGGTTTTCTTCCCTAACCAAGAAACAACAGGAACTCATGTAAATGTAAGTGGAGCTGGAGTAGTTAAAACAGCTAAAAATAAGCAAAACGCAATTAAGCTTTTAGAATTTTTATCAGCACCAGAAGCTCAAGGTGAATTTGCAAAAGCAAATTTCGAATACCCAGTGAATGAATCTGTTGAACCTACAGAATTATTGCAATCATGGGGTGAGTTTAAAGAGCAAGACATCTCGTTATCAGCTTTAGGTGATCATAATGCGAAGTCAATTTTAATCTTTAATGAAGTAGGTTGGAAATAAGTGAATAAAATTCCCTTGTTACAATTTTCGTAACAAGGGTTTTCTTACATTAATTTCTGTTAACATGTATAGGGATAACAGAAAGGGATCACTTTCTTAGGAAATAAGAAAAGTATGTGTCTCTAATTTTAGTTACGAGGTGTAGGGGCGATATGCAAAGAAAATTTACAAATTTTAATAGTTGGACCGTGACGGCGGCAGTTATTATGCTCTTGTTATTTTTGCCGAATTTAACGATTGCAACTGGCATATTCACACCTACAAATGAAAACTGGGAGCATATGAAAGAGTTTGTTCTAAGTTCATTCATTAAAACATCTTTAATACTAATAAGTGCTACTGCCATTCTAACTATAACGATTGGATTGAGTTTGGCATGGCTTATCGCACAATATCAGTTTCCGCTAAGGAATTTTCTTAAATGGGCACTCATTTTACCTCTTTCAATTCCACCATTCATCGGTGCGTATACGTATCATGGAATTGTGAATTATACAGGGATTATTCAATCGACGCTTCGAGATCACTTTGGTTTAAATTTGAGTCCAGTGTTTTTTGATATTATGAATTTACCTGGTGCCATTTTCATATACACGATGTTTTTATATCCTTATGTATACACAATTACGCGGATATTTTTGTCGCAACAATCAGCTTCATTAATTGAAAGTGCTCGAATGCTAGGTAAGGGACCTTGGCGTACTTTTTTCCAAGTAGTCATACCTATTTCTCGCGTATCAATCATTGGTGGTGCAAGTTTAGTTGTTCTTGAAGTCTTAAATGATTATGGCGTGGTTAAATACTACGGAATTCAAACCTTTACGACCGCAATTTTTCAAACTTGGTTTGGATTAGGCGACATAGAATCTTCTATTAAACTTGCTGCATCTTTAATGGGATTTGTAATCTTAATTTTAATGATCGAAAAGATTTTGCGTGGAAGAAGACAATATAGTTATTCTACTACAAAGGTCCGTCCATTGCCTTTAATAAAATTAAGTGGATGGCGTTCAGGAATAGCAACTGCATACGGTTTACTTATTTTAAGTTTAGGATTTTTTGTACCAATCGCTCAATTGATCGATTGGATGATTTTAACCATTGGCACGATTCCTATGGGTGAATTTTTAACTTATGTAAAAAATTCCATACTCGTTGCTGGAATAAGTGCAACGGCAATTATTGTTTTTGCATTGATTGTTGGTAACTTTAGTCGTCTTGTTCATGGTAAAATAGCAAAATTATTGCCCAAACTAACAATTCTCGGTTATTCTATACCAGGTGCGGTAATAGCAGTTGCAGTAGTCACTGCTTTTATAGCCCTTGATCGATTTTTAGTTCCACTGTATCGATTAATTGGAATGGAAACCACTTTATTTTTGAGTGTGAGTTTAGTCATGTTAATATCTGCTTATATTATTCGATTCTTTGCGATCGGCTATAATTCCATTGAATCTGGTTATGATAAAATTGGAACAGATTTCCGAGATGCATCGAGACTCTTAGGAGTAGGATTAACTAAAACATTTTTTAAAGTTGACGTGCCTATGTTAAAAGGAGCAATCATAAGTGGATTTATTTTAGTATTTATAGATATTTTAAAAGAAATTCCATTGACATTAATTTTACGTCCATTTAACTTTGACACATTATCAACAAAAGCTTTCCAATATGCGAGTGATGAAAAAATTATGGAAGCCTCACAGGCTTCGTTATTAATTGTCGGTATTAGTGCCCTTGCCATTATTGTTTTCTATAAGTTTCTTGAAAAGGAGCCGAATTGACATGTTTATTTCTATTAATGATGTTTGTTTTTCATATCCCAATTCAGAAAGTCCAGCACTTGATCATTTTTCAATGTCAATTGAAAAAGGGGAAGTCATTTCAATTTTAGGACGGAGCGGAAGCGGTAAAAGTACAATTTTACGCCTTCTTGCGGGGCTTGAGAAACCAACAACTGGTTCGCTAACGATACAAAATGAAGTCTTATTTGATGATAAAACATTCTTGCAACCTGAAAAGCGTGGAATAGGAATGGTCTTTCAGGATTATGCATTATTTCCACATATGACAGTTGCTGAAAATATACTGTTTGGATTATTTCAATTAAACAGAGCAGAAAAGAAAAAGCGGCTCCAGGAAGTTTTGGAATTAGTAGAGTTGGAAGATTTTGAAAAACGTTATCCTCATCAGTTAAGTGGCGGTCAACAACAACGTGTGGCAATTGCAAGAGCTATTGCTCCGAATCCTCATTTAATCTTATTGGACGAACCATTTAGTAACTTGGACGCTGAGTTGCAAGTGAAGATTCGAAAAGATCTACGTGAAATTCTGAAAAAAGCTAATATTACTTCCATTTTTGTTACGCATGATGAAAATGATGCACATGCTTTAGCTGATCGTATCGTTAAATTAAAAGATGGATGCATAGATTTAATTGGGAGACCATGTGATTTACTTGGAATACATCCGCATCCAACACCTCAATTTGAACAAGTTGTTGAAACGAGAGAATTAGCAAGTGTCTAAATTAATTTAAGTATTGCAATTAATTAAAAGCAAGAGTAAAATGTCAACATAAGAATAATGAAATGCCAAGAAGAGGACAATATTTGTCTATACGACTTTAAGAGAGAGAAGCCATGGCTGGAAGCTTCTTAAGTACGATAGTCATTTAACCACCTCGGAGCAGCAACAGTGAAATTTTCAGTAATTGTTGACGGTAACGGCTCGTTAGCCGGCTCAAAGCTTCGTCTTTTTAGTCATGCGACTACTGAGAAGGAAGAAGGGTGGAACCACGAATTCAAACCTCGTCCCTTTCATAGGATGAGGTTTTTTTGCGTTCATTTTTAAACTAATAAGAAAATTTAAAAGGAGTGGTCAACATGTCAGAAAACATTAAATTAACTTTTCCAGACGGTGCGATAAAGGAGTTCCAAATTGGAACAACGACAGAAGATGTGGCTGCTTCAATTAGCCCAGGCTTGCGTAAAAAAGCTTTAGCAGGTCAATTAAATGGTCAACTTGTCGATTTAAAAGCACCACTTAAACAAGATGGAACAATTGCGATTGTGATGCCAGGATCGGATGAAGGTTTGGAAGTATTGCGTCATAGCTCAGCTCATTTATTGGCACAAGCTGTTAAACGTTTATTCAAAGATGTAAAACTTGGAGTTGGTCCTGTTATTGAAAACGGGTTTTACTACGATATTGATTCCCCTGAACCAATAACTGCTGAGGATTTACTAACAATTGAAAAAGAAATGAAAAAAATCATCAATGAGAACATTGAAATTGTTCGTCATGATGTAAGTCGTGCTGAAGCATTTGAAAAGTTTAAAGAAGATGAATATAAAATTGAGTTATTAGAAGCCATCGCTGAAGACGATCAAGTATCAATTTACGAGCAAGGTGATTTCTTTGATTTATGTCGTGGAGTACATGTTCCTTCAACGGGCAAATTAAAAGAGTTTAAATTGTTAAGTATTGCTGGGGCTTACTGGCGTGGAAATAGTGACAATAAAATGCTTCAACGTATTTACGGAACAGCATTCTTCACTAAAGAAGAACTTGCTGCTCACATGCAAATGTTAGAAGAAGCAAAAGAGCGCGATCATCGTAAAATCGGTAAAGAATTAGATCTTTTCATGAATTCTCAAAAAGTGGGTCAAGGACTGCCGATGTGGTTGCCAAAAGGTGCGACAATCCGACGCATTATTGAACGTTACATTGTCGATAAAGAAGTGAAACTTGGCTATGATCACGTTTATACGCCTGTAATGGGCAGTGTAGAGCTTTACAAAACGAGTGGTCACTGGGATCACTATCAAGAAAATATGTTTCCAGTCATGAGCATGGATAATGAAGACTTAGTCCTTCGTCCAATGAACTGTCCTCATCATATGATGATTTTCAAAAATGGAATCCATTCCTACCGAAACTTACCGATGCGTATTGCAGAATTAGGTACAATGCATCGGTATGAATTATCAGGTGCTTTAACAGGTCTACAACGTGTTCGTGGGATGACTTTAAATGATGCACATATTTTCGTTCGACCAGATCAAATCAAAGACGAATTCAAACGTGTTGTCCAATTAGTAATCGATGTTTACAAGGACTTTGATTTGAATGATTACTCATTCCGTTTGTCATATCGTGATCCAGAAGATAAAGAAAAGTACTTTGATGATGATAACATGTGGAATAAAGCGCAAGGTATGATAAAAGAAGCAATGGATGAACTAGAATTAGATTACTTTGAAGCTGAAGGTGAAGCTGCATTCTACGGTCCAAAACTTGATGTAATGGTTAAAACGGCTTTAGGGAAAGAAGAAACACTATCTACAGTTCAATTAGATTTCTTATTACCAGAACGCTTTGATCTATCTTATATTGGTGAAGATGGAAAACAACATCGTCCAGTTGTTATTCACCGTGGGGTTGTATCAACAATGGAACGATTCGTAGCTTTCTTAATCGAAGAATACAAAGGCGCATTCCCAACATGGTTAGCTCCAGTCCAAGTACAAGTGATTCCAGTTTCTAATGAAGTGCATTTTGACTATGCAAAAGGAGTGATTGAAAAACTCCAAGCTTCTGGACTTCGTGTTGAAATGGATGATCGTGACGAAAAACTAGGATACAAAATTCGCGAAGCTCAAATGCAAAAGATTCCTTACATGTTGGTTCTTGGCGATAAAGAACTAGAGAGCGGTTTTGTAAACGTTCGTAAATATGGAGAGCAAAATTCTGAAAGCATTGCTTTTGATGAATTCCTTTCTCGTATCTCAAAAGAAAACCAATAAACACTGTTGACAGTCATATTTCCAAGTGATATAGTTATTAAGGTTAATGAATACAAGTTTGTGGTATAAGTAGAGGCTGCCCGCTTCTCACCTGATCGACACATTATGTTGTTTACAGGTAGACACACGATTGAACGTAACGTACAGTGTTGTACGTAACATATATCGGCGGGCGGACATCTTATAAAATGTCCGCTCGTTTTTTTATTGTCCGGAACGGCGTAACTGACTCGTTAGGAATTCCTAATTAGCAATATGCCCAAACCACGTATTCGCGACACTACCTGGAGGTGGATTACTATTAGCAAAGACATGTATGTAAACGACGGCATTCGAGCTCGTGAACTTCGAATTATCGATCAAAACGGTGATCAATTAGGAGTAAAAACGCGTAACGAAGCGCTTGAAATTGCCGCTAACGTTAATTTGGATCTTGTCCTTGTGGCCCCTCAAGCCAAGCCACCAGTCGCTCGTATCATGGACTATGGTAAATTCAAGTTTGAGAATCAAAAGAAAGATCGTGAAATTCGTAAAAATCAAAAGATTATTGTATTGAAAGAGGTTCGTTTGAGCCCAACAATCGATGAGCATGATTTCCAAACGAAATTACGTAACGCGATCAAGTTCCTTGAAAAAGGCGACAAAGTGAAAGCATCTATTCGTTTTAAAGGCCGTGCAATTACGCACAAAGAAATTGGTCAACGCGTATTAGATCGCTTTGCAGAAGCTTGTGCTGAAGTATCGACGGTTGAACAAAAACCGAAGATGGAAGGCCGTAGCATGTTCTTAGTGTTACAACCAAAGAACGAGAAAAAGTAAGATCTACGAACAGTTTAGGAGGAATTTGACATGCCAAAAATGAAAACTCACCGCGGCGCGGCTAAGCGTTTTAAAAAGACCGGTTCTGGAAAGATTAGACGTGCTAGTGCTTACCGCAGTCACTTATTCGCTAACAAGTCAACAAAAGCTAAACGTAAGTTACGTAAAGGTGGACTTGTATCAAAAGGTGATTACAAACGTATCAAATCACTTATCGCTTACATGAAATAAAACTCGAAATTTAATTGTTCGAAATAATAGCAGGAGGTAATTATTATGCCACGTGTAAAAAGCACACCAGTCACAAAAAGACGTCGTAATAAAGTTCTAAAATTAGCAAAAGGTTATTATGGTGCTAAAAAATTACTTTATAAAGTAGCAAACCAAGCAGTTATGAAATCAGGTATGTACGCATACCGTGACCGTCGTAACAAGAAACGTGACTTCCGTAGATTATGGATCACTCGTATCAATGCAGCAGCTCGCATGAATGGTCTTTCGTATAGCCGTTTAATGCACGGTTTGAAATTAGCTGGTATTGAAGTTAACCGTAAAATGTTAGCTGAATTAGCTGTATCTGACTCTGCAGCATTCACACAATTAGCAGACGCTGCTAAAAAAGCAATGAATAACTAATTTTAACTATTAAAAAGGCTGATGGATTTTCCGTCAGTCTTTTTTTGTACGGAAAAATTAAGATCACTTCAGTTTATGAATAAACATAGAGACCTCAACTAGTTAAAATGGTTTTCATACTGAAAAAGAGATAGAGAGAATTGAATAAAATTCCTACACTTTATATGTTCGTGTCCTATTAGAGTTAAAATTATTCTAATGAGGTAAAGGGTTGATTTTTAGGGACCATCCCAATTCATTAAATCGTTTTTATTATGCTTAGGCACATGGTATGCTTAAATTATTGATTAAACGATCGAAGGAGAAGTATATGAATCTATTGCCAGTTCTATTGATTATCTTGATGTCGATTATAGCCTTTATAGCAATGGGTGTAGACAAGCGGAAGGCTAAACAGCACAAACATCGAATTTCGGAAAAAACATTGTGGATTTTAGCACTTGTAGGAGGGGCTATCGGTTCATACTTAGGAATGATTTTCTTTCGACACAAAACGAAGCACTTAAACTTTCGAATTGGATTCACTTTATTATCAGTTGGTCAGTTAACTTTACTTTTTTGGATTTATTTTGTACATGATTATCGATGAATAAATCGATTTAGAATTCAATTGAAAAACCCGTTACGAAATTAATCGTAACGGGTTTTATTTATTCATTCATTAACTTTTCGATTGGGTTTTTCCAACTGATTTTGGCATCAGGATAATTCATGTGAATTTCATTCTCTAAAAAAAGAAAATCCTCTTTCGTCATTCCTTGTAAGGTCATTGTATCCTTTACCCACACAAAAATCGACACAACTTCAAATGAATCCTTTGTTGTTCCTAAATACTTTTCACCTTCGAATAATGCACCCTTGTAACTGATGAAAAAATTTTTTCTCACATTTTTAACATCATCGTAAAAATAGTACGTATTTTTTTCAACTGCTTCATCTAATTTTCTCTTAGGATCCATTAAAAACGATATTCCACGATAAAATAAATAAATTATAAATGCAAGAACAACGAAACGTAATAAAACAATTATCATAATGAACCCCCTTTTGGGCAGACGTGTTACTATTATATACGGATTACCTTATAAAATGGTTTCAATTTTATTAAAAAGATTTGAGAGGGGACTTCAATGTGCAATTACAACCTTTATTTACAATGCAAAAGACTTTAGATGCTTATATACAAACTGAAAAAAACATCTCACGTGATGTCTTTTTAGAAAAAGGATTAGCTCTTTTAGTAGAACTTGCAGAACTTGCAAATGAAACTCGTTGCTTTAAATTTTGGAGTGAAAAAGGACCTTCTGAAAAAGATGTCATACTTGAGGAATATGTTGATTCAATTCACTTTCTATTGTCTTTAGGAAATGAAATGAACTTTAATACATTAGAAAACTGGCCAAAAAACCACAAGGCAGAATCCCTCACCTTATTATTTTTACACACACAATCTTCAATCAATCAATTCTTATTAGAACCTACTATGAATCAATACATGGATATTTGGTCGTGGTATGGGGCACTTGCAGAGAAATTAGGGTTTATTCATGAAGATGTGGTACAGGCATACAATACAAAGAATGAAAAAAATTATGAACGTCAACGCTCTGGTTATTAAAGAAAATTTTGAATACTGTACGCGTATACATTATAATAAAATGGACTATATATTTAGGAGGGCGAAATAATGACGAAATTAGATCCAACGTTAACGATGTTAAAAGAATTAACTGACGCTAAAGCAATTCCAGGTAATGAACGTGAAGCTCGCGATGTTATGAGAAAATACATAGAACCATTTGCTGATAAAATGGATACAGATAATCTAGGAAGTCTAATTGCTGAAAAAGTTGGAGACCCTAATGGACCGAAAATTATGGTTGCAGGACATTTAGATGAAGTAGGATTCATGGTTTCACAAATTGATGAAAAGGGATTCTTAAAATTCCAAACCGTCGGTGGATGGTGGTCACAAGTGATGTTAGCTCAGCGTGTAACGATTGTAACGCGCAAAGGAGAATCAATTACTGGTGTTATAGGTTCGAAACCACCACATATTTTGCCAGCTGAAGTTCGTAACAAGCCAGTTGATATAAAAGATATGTTTATTGATATCGGTGCATCTTCGAAAGAAGAAGCAATGGAGTGGGGCGTTTTACCAGGAGACATGGTAACTCCTTATTTCGAATTTACTGTCATGAACAATGAAAAACTATTATTAGCAAAAGCGTGGGATAACCGTATCGGTTGTGCGATTGCTATTGATGTTTTAAAAGCTCTACAAGGCGAAAAACATCCTAATATTGTATATGGTGTCGGAGCTGCCCAAGAAGAGATTGGTTTAAGAGGAGCGCGCACAGCGGCTGCTAAAATTAAACCTGATATTGGGTTCGCTGTTGATGTGGGTATTGCAGGAGACACACCTGGAATTACACCGAAAGAATCTACTAGTAAAATGGGTGCTGGTCCACAGATTGTTCTATTTGATGCATCAATGGTTTCACATAAAGGACTACGTGATTTAGTTGTAGATGTAGCAGATGAAAACAATATTCCGTATCAATTTGAAACGATTCCTGGTGGAGGAACAGATGCCGGAGCTATTCATTTAACAGCGAATGGTGTTCCTTCTTTAGCTATTGGTGTTGCTACACGTTATATTCATTCTCATGCTGGTATTTTACATCGTGATGACTATGAAAATGCTGTAAAATTAATCGTAGCAGTAATTAAAAAGCTCGATAGAGAAACAGTAGACCAAATTATTTTCGGATAAATTTTAACTTAAGCATTCCTTAGGGAGTGCTTTTTGTATGTCTAAGTATTGAATCTAGTGAATTTTAATGAAAGTACTAATCCCCCTAAAAACGATTACATCGGTAGAAATATCTCTTAATATTCCTATTCGCCTAAAAGCATATCTATTTTTTAAATATGTTATAGATGAAGTGATTTTAAGGTTGATTTGAAAATAATAGGTTTCAATACTTCTATGGGAGAGATATGGGAAGTAAGAGAAGGATGTTCTTGCCAAAAATGTAAAGAAACTATTTTAAAGACTATTAAATGTAGAGATGACCACAAAGATGATACAAAAGTTGAGTTTCAATTTGACCAGAATTTTTTTGATAGAGAAATCTTTGAAGAGCCTATCAAGATTTTGCAAGTGGAATACAATAAAATTCCGAAAGCCTTGGATAATGATGACAATGATTATGTACCACTCATATTGAACATTGCTCGAATAAGAGAAAATGGCTTGAGCAATACAATATATATACAATATTTTGAGGTAGATAAAGAAAATCATGACGACATTACTTAGGTTCCATTTGCACATGTTGAAATTGAAACAAATGGTATAAAAAATGTTACCTACACTGTCACAATTCAAAAAGAGGACAAAGGACGTTAGCAGCCTCTCGATTTAGCTAATTCAATTGAAAAACCACAAAAACGTCTTAGTTGTTTTTTTACCAGGCATGTTAATGCTAGGACCAATACTAATTGGAACATAGCGGTATTTAT
>JBFIXW010000021.1:0-24227 GCA_041605715.1 Paenisporosarcina sp. | reverse complement strand
AATACAAGTCACCCAAGCACATTTGTGCGACTTGTCCATTGATAGCACAATGTACTGAAAGTCGAGACCACCAAAAAGTAGTGACACGACATATTTGGAAGGAATATCTTGAAGAAGCTGATCATCTTCGACACCACGAAGTTGTAAAACCCAATTATGCAAAACACAAAGAAACAATTGAACGAGTATTCGCTGATGGAAAAGAAAAGCATGGCATGCGTTGGA
Source organism: Paenisporosarcina sp. (assembly GCA_041605715.1). Classification (GTDB taxonomy): domain Bacteria; phylum Bacillota; class Bacilli; order Bacillales_A; family Planococcaceae; genus Paenisporosarcina. The sequence goes on along the minus strand of JBFIXW010000021.1, from coordinate 24,002 downwards.
CAACGTTAAGGGGACTTAAAAAATTGTCGATGCAAGCGATGCTTACTTTCGCTGCAATGAATTTAAAAAAACTTGCCAACTGGACATGGCAAGTTCCACAAACAGTATAAAATATTGACCTCGGAGAGGTCTGCGACAAATAGAAATTGCTTTATATCGGAGAAAAAAACAAAAAGCGGTTCGGAATGATGCCATTCCTAACCGTTTTTGTCTACAGTCTGAAACGCACTAGGAATATTCTAGTGCGTTTTTAACGTTACAAAACTAGATTGTTATTGTATAAAGACCCCATCTCAAGAGGTGTGGTCGTTTGTTTAATATCAATTACATGTTAAAGAATATAGATTATTTGATTTACGTCTTAATGTGATAAATTGATGTCATTCGTTCAATCGAAGTGTCTCAATCTTTTCTTGCCCATTTACTTCTTTAGTTGAAAACGCAATTTTATTACCCTCTTCAATAATCTCAAAATCCCCAGTTGCATCTTCAGCAATTTCATACGTATTTTCTTTGCCTTCATACATAATGACGACTGCATTGTCACCAGCGAATCGCACAAATTCTCCTTCAACTTGTGTGGTTAATTCAATTGCTGCCGGATCTCCATCTGATGGTTCATCGTCGACTTGTACCTCTGGTTCTGCATTACATGCACTTAATAAGAATAAAAACATCAAACCAAATCCCATTAATACGTTTTTCATCATTTTAATATGCCTCCTTTTTAGAGTAGACGTGTTTTAGGGGTGTCAGTTACACGTCACTGTAAAAATTGTGATACAATTTTTTGAGACAGATTATTGAACTGAGAGTTGATGAATTATGTATAGTCCCACTTATGCAATTGTAGATATCGAGACAACGGGTCATTCACCCAAAAAAGGAGATCGAATGATTCAGTTTGCTGCGGTTTTTATTCGTGACTGGAAGATTCAATCAACCTTTTCAACGTTTATCCAACCGGGTAAGAGAATTCCAATGTTTATTCAAGATTTAACACATATCACAGATGAAGATGTAAAAGATGCACCAACCTTTGAAGAGGTAGCAGAAGAAATTCATCAACAACTCGCACATTGTATTTTTGTTGCCCACAACGCAGATTTCGATTTGCCATTTTTACAAGCTGAATTTAAACGTGCAGGTATGCCAAGATGGAGTGGGAAGAAGATGGATACAGTGGAGCTTTCTCGACTACTGTTTCCAACTTCTTTCAGTTATAAGCTTTCAGACATTACATCTGAAATTGGTATTGTTTTGGAACAAGCTCACCGAGCAGATGATGACGCTTATGCAACGGCGGAGTTATTCATCCGCTGTAAAGAAGAAATTGAAAAAATTCCGATTTCCACATTAGAGCAAATCCATAAACGTGCATTTTTATTAAAATCGGACCTAGCATCATTGTTTTTTGGAATTTTACAAAACAAAAGAAAACGTTCAGCCCCAGAGCAATTTGACTTTTATAAGGGCATTGCTCTCTTGCCAAAAACTCGAAGCAATCAGTCGCCTCATCAGATCATGCATTATCCAGAGACAAAAAACCAAAAAAGAATGATTTTTAACGATGGTTTGGCTGATTTTAAAGAGCGTGAAGGACAATTTCAAATGATGGATTCAGTGTGGACCACTATGCAAAAGAAAGAAGAAATTGCAATTGAGGCTGAAACAGGCGTGGGGAAAACTCTTAGCTATTTAGTTCCATCTTACTTTTTTGCGAAACAACTAAACAAGAAAGTTATTATTAGTACATATACATCTCATTTAATGGAGCAATTACGAGACAATGAAGTGAAAAAGCTCGAATTAATTGTCAAAGCACCGATTCAAGTAGCCTTACTTAAAGGAGCCAATCATTATATTGATTTAGTTCGTTTTGAAGAATTGATGAGAGCGGATGATGAATCGTATGATGATACATTTGCAATACTTCAAATCCTTGTTTGGTTAACACGCACACATACTGGCGATGTGGAGGAGTTAAATGTATCAAGTGGAGGTCAATTGTTCATTGATAAAATTCGGAAAACGACTTTTTCTTCAAAACAAGCTGAGACAGAACATGATTTTCACCGTTACGCACTCTCACAAAGTGTAGAAGCTGACTTATTAATTACTAACCATGCTATGTTGTTCAGCGACAAAGATCGTTTAAAGCCCTTATTTACAACGAATATCGGTGCGTGCATTATCGATGAAGCGCATCAATTTGTACAAGCTGCCAATACAAAAGATGAACGAACGTTTTCATTCACTCAATGGAAATATGTATTTGGTCAAATTGGTTTGAGTGATGGGGAACAATTGGCCGGTAAGTATTTTCGATTAGTTGAACAACAAGATTATTCCATCGATTATCTTTTTAAAGATTTAAATGAAACCTTTAGTTTGCTCGTATCTACGTTTGATATAGCAATTGAAGATCTGGTGAAAAATATGCTTAAGATGCCTGTTAAAAGAGGGCATTCAAAGCAATCTATTTTGTTGAGTAATTTTGAATTAGATTATGAGTTGTTTGATGTTCATTTTCAAATGTTGCAAAAATGGATTAATTTAGCTGAGAAGATTGTGGAAAGAACTGAGAATTTACCAAAAGATATGACGCTTTCGGAACAATTAATTACATCTGAGTGGAAATATTGGTTGAATGAAGTCAAAATGAAAACGGGCGAATGGGTGGATATCTTTTTATCGTCAACAACGGACTACTCCGTTTGGCTCGAGATGGATCAGAGAAGTATCCCAGGAAGTCTCCATGTGTTTAAAAAGCCGATTTCAAGTAGTGAAGCTGTAGAAGAAGTCTTTCACCAATGGAGAGGCGAAATCGGCATCGTATGGACTTCAGGGACACTCACGGTTCCTGGGAATAAACGGTTCATCGCGAACCAACTAGGATTACCTTTGACTTGTCCAATAAAGTCTTACGGGTCGCCGAAAGATTTTTATAAAGGTGCTCGATTATTTATTGTCGAAGATATGCCACACATTCAACAAGTATCACAAACTGACTTTATAGAAGCAGTTGCTGACGCTGTTATTCAAACCGTTTTGGTAACAGAAGGTAGATGTTTTGTTTTATTTACGTCCCAAGACATGTTAAGAAAAACAGTAGAGCTAATACAAGACAGTGGATTGCTAGAAGAGTATATGTTGTTTGCACAAGGTATGACTTCCGGAAGTCGCATGCGGTTATTAAAATCGTTCCAGCGATTTAATCGTTCTGTATTATTCGGTACGAACAGTTTCTGGGAAGGGGTAGATGTACCAGGTGAGGCTCTGTCTGCAGTAATCGTTGTTCGATTACCTTTCTCTTCACCAGACGAACCGATTTTTAAAACTCGTGCAGAGAAAATGACCGCCCAAGGGATTAATTCATTTTCTGCTTTAGCGCTTCCTGAAGCAATTCTTCGATTTAGGCAAGGCTTTGGAAGATTAATACGGTCAGCAGAAGATCGTGGTGTATTTATTGTTTTAGATCGAAGAATTGAATCCAAGTCTTATGGGGAAGAATTCATCCGATCTCTTCCAACGATTTCTATTAAGAAAGTCTCGCTAGAAGATATGGTTTTAGATATTGAACATTGGTATAATGAAAAAGCATGAGTGAAGAAAGAAGGGGTTCCATATGGAAAGCAAAATCGAAATTATCTCCACGGTCACCGTGGACTATCAATCAGACTTGTATAAAATTGTGGACGCCTTAAATCGAACATTAAAACATCAAGATTTAATGTTTGGCTTAGCACTCGAAAAAGAAAATCATGAGAAAGCCGTTTTTACCATCTACAAAACGTAAGGTGATAATATGAAAAAATGGATAACATTTATTGGCGTATTTGTACTCTCACTTGCCGTTTTTATTAGCTTATTTGTCATTTGGCAATCAAAAGTTCCTTTCTCAGATCAAGAGAATCTTGCCGTGCAAATGGCACTTGAACAAAAAGCTTTAGCACAAGTGAATGACGCAGAAGTATATAACGGGACGAAATCCTATGTGACTGTATTTGGCATGGATGAAAACGGTAATGACAAAGCTGTCTTAATTCCAACAAAAGCATCAAAGGACCCTATAGAAGAAGTTCTTCTAAAAGATGGAATATCAGAAAAACAAGCGATTAAAGTCGTCCAAGACGAGTTTAAAGTGAAGAAAGTTCTTCATACAAAACTTGGCTTTGAAGATTCTAAAGTAGTTTGGGAAATTACATTCTTTAATGAAAATGACAAATTGAACTATGTATATCTACTGTTTGAAAATGGAAATTGGTGGAAGCGTATTTTGAATTTATAAAAGGAGACGATCGACCTTGAAAATGCAATTGGCAAATCGTGTTCATACATTAACACCTTCAACAACACTGGCAATTACTGCAAAAGCGAAACAACTGAAAGAACAGGGTGTCGATGTAATTGGTCTTGGAGCAGGTGAGCCTGATTATAATACACCTGAAAACATTCTTGACGCTGCTAATCAGTCAATGAAGGATGGACAGACGAAATACACGCCGGCTGGTGGTTTGCCTGCACTAAAGCAAGCTATCATAGATAAATTAGCTCGTGATCAAAAGTTAACATACGAACCTTCAGAAATTTTAGTCGGAGTGGGTGCTAAGCATGTGTTATATACGTTATTCCAAGTTATTTTAAATGAAGGCGACGAAGTACTAATTCCTATCCCGTATTGGGTGAGTTACCCGGAACAAGTGAAGTTGGCTGGTGGAGTTCCTGTCTATATCGAAGCGACAGCTGACCAAGAATATAAAATATCAGCTAAACAAATAAAAGAAGCAATTACTGAAAAAACAAGAGCAATCATTATCAACTCTCCAAGTAACCCGACGGGGATGATTTATTCGGAACAGGAATTACAAGAGATTGCTGAAATATGTAAAGAAGCTGATATTTTAATCATTTCAGATGAAATCTATGAGAAATTGATTTATGGTGATGCGTTGCATCGTTCAATTGCTGAATTATCTAGTGATTCTAAGGAGAGAACAATTGTTATTAATGGTGTTTCAAAATCCCATTCAATGACAGGCTGGAGAATTGGATACGCAGCAGGGAATAAACAAATTATTAACGCTATGACTGACCTTGCGAGTCATTCTACATCGAATCCAGTAACAACGTCACAATTTGCAGCGATTGAAGCGTATAATGGACCTCAAGATGCTGTTGAAGAAATGCGTAAAGCATTTGAATCTCGCCTAGAAACTATATTCCCTAAAGTAGCAGCAATTCCAGGCTTTACATTAATTAAGCCACAAGGTGCATTTTACTTGTTACCAGATGTATTAGAAGCATCAGTTAAAACGGGATATTCATCAGTCGATTCTTTCGTTGAAGCTTTACTAACAGAAGCGAAAGTAGCTGTTATACCGGGTTCAGGATTTGGATCACCAAACACAATTCGATTGTCTTATGCAACATCGTTAGAATTACTTGAAGAAGCAGTATCACGTATAAATTCGTTTGTACGATCAAAATGGCAAGAAGATTTGCTGTAATTTCTGGAGGAACTTATGAAAAAAATTATGATACAAGACATGTCGAAACATCTTGGCGAAACGATTAAATTAGGTGCATGGTTAGCTAACAAAAGATCAAGTGGTAAAATTGCCTTCCTTCAACTTCGTGACGGCTCAGGATTCGTTCAAGGAGTAGTTGTAAAAGAAGAGGCAGGAGAAGAACTTTTTGCTAAAGCTAAATCCCTTACTCAAGAAACATCTATGTATGTAATTGGTGAAGTGACGAAAGACGAGCGTTCAACATTCGGATATGAACTTCAAGTAAAGGACATTGAAGTTATTCATGAAGCAGTCGATTTCCCAATTACGCCTAAAGAGCACGGTACTGAGTTTTTAATGGATAACCGCCATCTTTGGTTACGTTCACGTAAACAACATGCCATCATGAAAATTCGTAATGAAGTGATTCGTGCGACGTATGAATTTTTTAATGACAATGGATTCGCAAAAGTTGACCCACCAATCTTAACGGGATCAGCACCAGAAGGAACATCAGAATTGTTCCAAACAAAATATTTTGACGAAGATGCATACTTGTCACAATCGGGCCAATTGTATATGGAAGCAGCGGCAATGGCATTAGGAAAAGTGTTCTCTTTTGGACCTACATTCCGTGCAGAAAAATCAAAAACGCGTCGTCACTTAATTGAATTCTGGATGATCGAGCCGGAAATGGCATTTGTTGAATTTGAAGAAAACTTGGAAGTACAAGAACAATACGTTTCATATGTTGTTCAGTCTGTATTGAAAAATTGCAAAATTGAATTAGAGCGTTTAGATCGTGATGTATCTAAACTTGAACACATTCAAGCACCATTCCCAAGAATCAGTTACGATGATGCGATTACCTTCTTACATGAAAAAGGATTTAATGATATCGAGTGGGGAGACGACTTTGGAGCTCCACATGAAACTGCTATTGCTGAGCATTACGAAAAACCTGTATTCATCACGCATTATCCTATCGGAATTAAACCATTCTACATGCAACCACATCCAGAGCGTGATGACGTTGTATTATGTGCCGACTTAATTGCTCCAGAAGGATTTGGAGAAATTATTGGTGGTTCAGAGCGTATTCACGATTATGATTTGTTAAAGCAACGATTAGCAGAACATAAATTAGATGAAAAAGCGTATGCTTGGTACTTAGAATTACGTAAACAAGGTTCAGTTCCACATTCAGGCTTTGGTCTAGGATTAGAACGTACTGTAGCATGGATAAGTGGAGCAGAACATGTCCGTGAAGCAATTCCATTCCCACGTTTATTAAATCGTTTATACCCATAAATAATAAAGGAGTGTTCGGTTATGCAACAGCAAAACCAAGATCGGCTCCGAATTTGGACAGAGCAGGGAAATGTACACATTTCCCAGCTCTTTTTTCAACAATATAAAGCATGCGGCATCGAGGATGATGAAGCACTACTAATCCTCCATATGACGGCATTTATTGAAAAAGGAAATCATTTTCCGACTCCAGATGACTTAGCCGAAAGATCCCATATTTCAAAAGAACAAGTGAGTCATCTTATGCAACGTCTCTTTCAAAAAGGTTATTTAACTATAGAGCAAAAATACGATGACAACGGCATGTTAAATGAAGCATTTTCTTTTTATTCTTTATGGAATCGCTTATTGGACTCTTTGGTGACAGAAGAAAATTCTAAAGAACAACAAAGCCAAAAAGAGGAAGAAGGCGAGATTTTCAGACTGTTTGAACAAGAATTCGGTCGATTTTTATCCCCAATGGAAAGTGAAACGATTTCCATGTGGTTTGATCAAGATCAGTTATCTCCTGAGCTCATCCGTGCTGCTTTAAAAGAAGCCGTCTTAGCACAAAAAATGAGCTTGAGATACATTGATCGTATATTATTTGAATGGAAAAAGAAAAATGTAAAGACGCTAAGTGATGTAGAAAAGCAGGCGAGTCAATATCGCTCAGCTCCTGCACGTTCTACAACGTCTGAAACAACACGTACAGAAAAGGTACCTTTTTATAATTGGTTAGAAGAACGCGAATAAGGATGTGAATGGATGTTATCAAAAGCTCAATGGGAAATTTGCTTATCCGAAATGGAGAGAATGTTTCCAGATGCACATTGCGAACTGGTTCATTCCAATCCATTTGAATTATTAGTAGCAACTTTATTGTCTGCACAGTGTACGGATGTATTAGTGAATAAAGTGACTCCTGGCTTATTTGCAAAATATAAGACTCCAGAAGATTACTTGAGCGTGTCAGTAGAAGAATTACAAAATGATATTCGCTCAATTGGTTTATTTCGCAATAAAGCTAAAAACATACAGGCATTATCCCGTTTGTTAATAGACAACTTTGAAGGACAAGTCCCAGCGAATAGAGAATTGTTAACGACATTCCCTGGTGTTGGTCGTAAAACAGCGAATGTAGTCCTTTCTGTTGCATTTGATGTTCCAGCTTTAGCTGTAGACACACATGTCGAGCGAGTATCTAAAAGATTAGGTTTATGTCGTTGGAAAGATTCAGTATTACAAGTTGAAGAAACCATTATGAAAAAGACACCAATCAATAAGTGGTCTAAAACTCATCATCAGCTTATTTTCTTTGGTCGCTATCATTGCAAGGCACAAAACCCCCAATGTCCTACATGTCCATTATTAGCACTTTGTCGAGAAGGGAAAAAGAGAATGGGTAAAGGAGTTATAAAAGAAAATTTATAAAACAGTTTTTGGTATAAGATTCTAACCGATCTGTTTAATCGTAAAGGAATCTTCAATGCGTCTGCTGAAAAATGGGTTTGCAAGATTCCATGGCAAGTTGCGTGTTAAGAGGCAAACCTAAATCAACTGTATAATTTAATGTGCTAACCAGATGAAAAGAAGCGAATCCCAATTAATGGATTCGCTTCTTTTTCATTTATGGTGTACCAGATGATGACGTATTTGTTGAAGATGGGTCTGTTGAAGACGTATCGGTCCCTTCAGCTGGAGGCGGTGTTGTTGTTGAACCATCTGCAGGAGGTTCTTCACCGGTTCCAGTTCCGTCTGTTGTCCCTTCGTCAGTCGTGTCATCTTCATTTTCTTTATCGTTGTCTTTATCTTTATCTTTGTCTTCGTCTTTGTCTTTATCTTCATCTTCAAGTTTTACTTCTTCAGCTTTAATTTCCAAAGTTGCAGAAGCTGGTTCGCTTCGAACTTCATCAGCAATTGCGACTACGATAAATGTATAAGATTTCCCTGGTTCAATCCCTTGAACAATTAATCCTTTTTGGTCAGTTGTTTGAAGGACCGTTGGTCCAGCACCATCTACTGATACGGAGACTTCAAAGGAAACAGATATATCATCTTTGCCACGTTTTGGTTTTTTATGGTCCCAGGTAAGAGTGGCAGTTTGATCGCCTTCGCTATAATCTGCTTTTAATTTTGAAGGTGCTTCAATTTCGATTTGTTCGTATGTTTCAGAAACTTGTGTTGGCTCACTACCACGAACAAATAATTCAGTTTGCTTCAATTCATCAGGCGTATAATCACTAGCTAAGCGAAGGGGAGAAGACCCAAGTTCAATTGTAGCTTCAATAACTGAGTTTGGTCGTTTGAACTTTGCTGTTTCTTTAATTGCTGAAACATCTGTCATAACTGATTTAAACAAACGTTGTGCAAATGTGCGTTCATTTTTGTCCGCAGTGTTAATTCCTTTATCTCGTTTCTCATATCCTGTCCACACAGAAATTGAGTAATTCGTTGAGTAACCAGCGAACCAAACATCAGGTGCATAGCTACTACCAAGATTATATTTTTCTTTTTCTTCTTGAGAATAATTGGTTGTACCCGTTTTACCAGCAATATCAACGCCAGAAACAGCAGCTGCAGCTCCTGAAGCACCTCGACGCTCACTTACAACATCTCGTAGCATATCAGTAACCATATAGGCTGTTGAGTCTTTCATAGCTGGTGTTGGTTTTGGATCGAATGAACGTTTTGTTTTACCATCTCTGTATTCAATGGATCGTATGGTATACGGTTCTGTGTAAATTCCCGAGTTCCCGAATGCAGCATAAGCAGCAGCTAAATCAATTGTATTCATTCCTGCAAATCCACCAATGGCAGATGATTCATTTCCTAATTTTTCAGTAGGCATACCAAGAGCATTAGCGAAACTTTTGCGTTTTTCTAAATCAACTTCGCGGAAAGTTTTAACAGCAGGGACATTACGTGAACGATATAAAGCTTCTCGAATTGTCATTTCTCCTAGATATTCTCCGTCGAAGTTATTAATTTGTTGCTCAGAATTTGAGTAAGTAATACGCTCGTCATTGGTTGTTTGACCAGTAGACCAGCTTAAATATTCAATCGCAGGGCCATAATCAACAAGTGGCTTAGCCGTAGATCCAATATGTCGATCCTTGCGATCTTCTGCGAAATTAAGTCCACGGTCTGGACCATAATCACGTCCACCACCAATTGCAACAATGGCACCTGTTTTTGTATCAATAACCGTCATACCAGCTTGCATATTTTCTGTAGGGAAGTTTTCACCCGTCAGAGCTTTCTCAACTGATTCTTGTGCTTTAGGATCAAGGTTAGTATAGACCTTTAATCCGTCAGATAAAGAATCGCCGTCACTTTTGCGTTCAATTTCATTTAATACAACATCAAGATATGCATCATACTTTTTAGTACCCGCTGCTTGAACTTTTTCTGCAGGCAGTAAACCTTCAGAAATAGGGATAGCCTGAGCAGTTTCCATTTCAGTTTTTGTGATTTTTCCATGCTGTTCCATTAAGCGAAGGACAATATTACGACGCTTTTCAGCAGATTCAGGATGTTTAAAAGGATTAAAGTTATTCGGACTTTGTGGCATACCGGCTAATAAAGCCACTTCATGCAATTGTAAATCTTTTAGTTCACGACCATAGAAAGATTGTGATGCCGTCCCAAAACCATAAATACGTCCAGACATTAAGACTTTGTTAAAGTACATTTCAAAGATTTCTTCTTTTTCATATTCTTGTTCTAACTGATAGGCTAGGTATGCCTCTTGTGCTTTACGTTTTAAAGTTTTTTCATTTTGTAAAAATGAGTTCTTAATTACTTGTTGAGTTAACGTACTAGCTCCTTGAGAACCGAAACCGCTAGTGAAGTTTGCTATAACCGCACCACCTAAACGATAGAAGTCAATTCCCATATGATCATAAAAACGAACATCTTCAGTCGCTAGAATCGCATCTTCCATTAATTTTGGGATTTTATCATAACCGACATAATCACGATTTTCTGCTCCAAATGTCGCGAATAATTCGTTATTTATATCATAAACCTCAGTTGAAATCGGATCTTTCAGATTCTCTTCTTCTAATGCAGGAGCAGAACTAGCATAAAATGCAAATAATCCAGCACCAAATAATAACCCGGCAAGTCCAATAATTATGACTGCCAGAATGATTTTTTTAAACAATCCCATTTTAGATGATTGTTTTGACTTCTTTTGTTTCTCTAATTCTTTTCTACGTTGTCCACGAGAACTTTTGTTTTCACTCACGAACGTCTCCTCACTTTCAAAGCTACACAGATTCTTGTGTTAGCATTTTTGTTACAGTCTTCAAATAATCAATCCTAGGGAATGCGCTTGGAGTAATTTCGAATCCTTGTTTCTCGAATTCTTCTAGGGGGATTGATTTTCTTCCATTGCGTATCATAAGATCCCAGGCGATTTTAAGAGGCTGGAATGGGTATAAAAAATACCGATTAATCGATGAAAATCGTACGATTAAAAAAGTTACTCCCTTTTGTTCTAACACTTTCATCATATGTTCTATTTGATGTGCATGAATATTTTTCAAAGGAAACGAAGTCTTATTTTGCGTCTCTTTCGCTTCAAAGTCAATATGCACACCTTGCCAAACACCATTAAAATCAGTTGTAGAAGCAGTTCTGTAGTAAGCCTCTTTAATTACGGCTGCACTTCTAGAAGGGTACTCAACTTTTACTACTTGAATAGGAACAGGCTTCTTATGAATAACTGCCCGACCTTGTTGAAGATAGTATTCGTTCGATTCATTTATTTCATCCTCTAAGGTTTTTCCCCTGTTACTATATGTGTAATCCTTATTTTTCACTTTTTCTAAAGTTTTTTTTTGTGGGCTATAAGATTTTCCGTTTGGGTACTTAATGACCATCGTAACCACCTCGCATACCATCTATCATACCACACCATATTAGACGTATTGAGCCTTAAAAGGTTGCGATGAGCATTGTCGATTCCAAAGAAGTTTTGTCTTATTGCTACTAGTTTTGTCAGGCGTATAGGTTTTTCAGTCAAAACGTGAAATGATAACGTAAAGGGGAGGGATCCACCATGAAAAAAATTGAAGAAATGATTGAACAGCTATCTTTGTTAGAGCATATTTTAGAAGTTCGTTTTCTACAAGAAAGATCCCAGCAAGCATCAACCATCATTGAAAAAGGACATGTATTGGGAAGAGTTATGAAAGAGGCTGAAGAAACTGTTAAATGGAATGTTTGTTCCCGTAAAAGTGGTTAAATGACGCGATATTTGATAGTATAAAGAGAAAAAGGGAGTTGACCGTCATGTCATTATTACACCAAACAAATTTGGTTTATCAAGAGAGTCAACTTTGTTTAGCGCGCCATCTGCAAATGCGTGAAGATGACGCAACTCCGGATTTCTTCGAAACCGTTAAACCGCATGCTGATCATTGGCACTCTTTTCTTATTAAATGGAGAGAAGATTCAAGAGTATGGATTGAAGAGAAACGACCTAAATACATAAGAATCCAACAAATTGATGCCGCAATTGAGGCTTTTAATCAATATTTAGTCCAATCTTTTTATAAAGAAACAGGCAAAAAACGATTTGCACAATCTATTCAATCGACATGCTATACCTTACAAACCTTTATGAATGCGATTGAACTGGAAGGTGAACAACAAGATGCGAACTAATTTATCAATCGCTGAATTACTAAATGAATGGAAATCAGATGCAGTGATGAAAGAACGTATTGTGCATTGGCATACGGTTCCTGAAAAACCAGCTAGTTTAGCTGATTTTCCTGCAGATTTACATGAATCCATCATTGTAGCATTAAAAAAGCGAGGCATTACAAAATTGTATTCCCATCAAAGGGAAGCATATGAATTAGCAAGAGCTAATCAGTCTTTTACGGCAATCACCCCTACTGCTTCAGGGAAGTCATATTGTTATCACTTGCCAGTATTACAGTCTATACTTGAAAATCCAGCGTCTCGAGCATTATATCTGTTTCCTACAAAAGCTCTGGCTCAAGACCAAAAATCAGACCTGCATGAACTGATCGAACAGATGGATCAGTCCATTTTAAGTTATACATTTGATGGGGATACAGCTCCTGCCATACGAACAAAAGTTAGAAAAGCAGGACATATTGTCTTAACCAACCCAGACATGCTTCATAGTGGAATCTTGCCCCATCATACGAAGTGGGTTTCATTATTTGAAAACCTAAAATACATTGTCATTGATGAGTTACATACATATAAAGGTGTCTTTGGAAGTCATGTAGCACATGTTATTCGTCGATTAAAAAGGATTTGTACTTATTATGGAAGCAATCCTATTTTTATTTGCACGTCAGCAACCATTTCAAATCCTAAAGAACTTGCAGAGTCTTTAACAAATGAAACGCATCAGTTGATTAGTAAAAACGGGGCCCCAGCAGGGATTAAAAATTTCATTTTTTATAATCCGCCTATTGTGCACCCGACTTTTGGAATACGAAGAAGTGCCATTTTAGAAGTAAGAGATTTAGCTAAAAGACTCTATAAAGAAAATATCCAAACGATTGTCTTTGCGAAAAGCAGAGTCCGAGTTGAAATGCTAGTGACTTATTTAAAAGAACTTTCTAAAAAGAAAATTCAAGATGAATCCATTCGTGGATATAGAGGCGGTTACTTGCCGTCTGAAAGAAGAGAAATTGAAAAAGGGTTAAGAAATGGTACGATTCAAACCGTCGTAAGTACAAATGCATTAGAGCTAGGGGTAGATATCGGCCAACTTCAAGCATGTATCATGACTGGTTATCCTGGAAACATCGCAAGTGCATGGCAGCAGGCAGGTAGAGCTGGAAGACGTCAAGATGAAGCGCTCATCATTTATGTTGCGCAATCTACCGCATTAGACCAATATATTGTTAATAACCCTGGATATCTTTTAGGACAATCACCTGAAGAAGCTCGAATCCATCCAGAGAATTTAATTATCTTAATGGATCATTTAAAATGTGCATCTTTTGAATTGCCATTTTCTATGACCGATCAATATGGAGAATTTGAAATTCAAGAGTTATTAGCTTACTTAGAAGATGAAGGTATATTGGTCCGTACTTCTGATAAATGGCACTGGATGAGTGATCGTTTTCCAGCACATGAAATTAGTTTACGTTCTGCTTCGCAAGAAAATGTCGTAATTATTGATCAAACAGTTCCTGCTGCAACAAAAGTTCTTGGCGAAATGGATCGATACAGTTCGATGACACTTCTTCATGAAGAAGCAATCTATTTGCATCAAGGTATTCAATATCAAGTTGAAAAATTAGACTGGGAAGAAAAGAAAGCCTTTGTCCGAGAAGTGGACGTTGATTATTTTACTGACGCAAATTTGGCGGTTGAATTAAAAGTAATGAGTGAAGACAAAGTGATTGAATTTGAACAAGCTTCTATTTATTATGGGGATGTATCCATATTAGCCATGGCTACGATATTCAAGAAAATTCGATTTGATAGTCATGATAATATTGGTTCTGGACCAATACAATTACCACCAGAAGAACTTCACACATCGTCAAGTTGGATTAGTTTTAATCGTCCCAAAACATGGACTGATTCTATGTTGTCAGATGCCATGACGGGAACAGCTACTTCGATAGGGTTATTCGTACCTTTGTTTGTTCAATGTGACCGAAGAGATATTCATGTTGTGGCTCAAGTCAAATCGACACATTCTGAATTACCAACTTTCTACGTGTACGATAGTTACCCTGGCGGAATTGGGATCAGTGAGCGTGTGTATGAAGTTTGGCCAACCTTATTAGAACATGTGCATCAACATGTGAAGAATTGTCCTTGCGATCAAGGGTGCCCAGCATGTATTGGAGCTCAAGAAGCGAGCATCGGTATGAAAGATGATGTTTTGAACTTATTAGCTTATCTACAATTACGATAAAAAAGGTGACCTTTATGTCATTCGAAAAGAATTTATTACAAATGAAAAAATTAATCAAAAAAAAGCCAGCGAAAGAAACGTCGTTGGCTTCTTTTGTTATGCCTAATCCTCCTGCATATTTAGAGAAATGGAAGGATGCTGGATTAGAGGTTATCGAAAATCAATTTGGCTTGGTGTTTGTGAAGAAAACGGTTTATTCTCCTCAATTTTTTCATGGATCATTTAAGCTATCACATGTTTTCCATGCCTTTAAATTATGGAACCAAATTGAAGAACAACATCCTATATCTACAAATGGACAAAATGTTGTTTTCTTTGATACTGAAACGACAGGATTAAAAGGAACAGGAACTTATATCTTTTTAAGTGGTCAGTTAGTTTTTAAAAACAATCAATTCGAATTAACCCAACATTTAATGGCGGACCCTAGTCATGAAACGGCTTTCTTATATGAAACTGGTTTATGGAAGCCGAATCAAACCGTTATTACGTATAACGGAAAAAGTTTTGATTGGCCTCAGCTTGAAACAAGATGGACGCTTAACCGAACGTACTTACCGAAATTGTCTCTCCCACATCATATCGATTTACTTCACGGTTCTCGAAGGGTGTGGAAAGGTGATTTAACTCAATTTAAATTAACTAGTATCGAAGTTGAAAAGTTAGGGTTTAAACGCGTTGGAGATATTCCTGGTCATTTAGCTCCGATTATATATTTAGATGCTGTGAAAAATGGCGACCCACATGCTTTGTTAAAAGTACTGCACCATAATGAATGGGATATTCTATCGTTGCTTACGTTATTTATTCATTCTTCGAAATTGCTATTAGAAGAGTCATATACTGAGACAGCATTGACTTCAACGAATATTGGTAAGTGGTTCGCTGATTTAAAAATGTATGAAAAAAGTCAGGATCAATTCGATCAAATCACTTCGACGTATGAAAAAGAAGAGGCATCAATGGCTTTTTATTACATAGGCTTTAATTATAAGCGTTTTAATCGGAAGGAAGATGCATATCTATCGTTTAGTAATGCGTTACTTCATTTACCACTTCTATTTAAGATAAATGCATATGAAGAACTTGCAAAAATCGATGAACATTTGTTTAAACGTTTTGGTCAAGCGATAATTTATTCAAAGGAAGCACTTCAATTAATTGATGGATTACCTGAATTGACTGAGACTAAAAAGATAAAACTAAGGAATGCATTTGAAAAGCGTTTGAATCGACTTTTAAAGAAGATAAAATAAGATTAGCTTCGTGAAATAAAAAACCATGTCACCAAAAGGCGAGCAGAAGAAAAAACACTTTAGATAAAAAAATTAAAATATTTCCCGGGCAACCGCAACCTTCGACAGAAATAATTATAAGAATTGAACGTAAAAATCTAAATTATGATATAATTAGACAAGGTATGCAAAGATGGAAGGACGATGAATATGGAATCAAAATTAAACTCTAAAGATATTTTGGAAAAAGAATTTAAAACGGGACTACGTGGCTATAATCAAGATGACGTAGACCAATTTTTAGACGATATTATTCAAGATTATGAAACATTTGAAATGACAATCGCTTCATTAAAAGCTGAAAACAAACGTTTACATGAAGAGTTATTAGATGCACCAAAACGACAAGTTTCGTCACCATCTAATGGCTCAACGAACTTCGATATTTTAAAAAGACTATCAAATCTTGAAAAACATGTATTCGGAAGTAAGTTGTACGAATAATTGAACATCCCGAGATTCATTGTTTTCCTTGCGGAAATCTTGTATAATAAAGAAACCATTTAGTCAATCCAGGTAATCGCTGCAACGCTTGACGTTGTAGAGGAAAGTCCATGCTCGCACGGTTCTGAGATGACCGTAGTGTTCGTGCTTAGCCAAAAAATAAGCTAAGGCAGTGTAAAAGCTGACGGCGGGAACAACACCTAAGTCTTCGGATATGGTCTAGGTTCTCTGAAAGTGCCACAGTGACGGAGCTGACTCGGAAACGTTTCAGGTGGAACGAGGTAAACCCCACGAGCGAGAAACCCAAATTATGGTAGGGGCACTCTCATGAAGGAATTGAACGGATTGAGGGACAGACATTGTCTGTAGATAGATGATTACTACTCACTGTACGAGGCTTTAGCCGTTTGAGTACGTGATAACAAAACATGGCTTATTGGGTTTTCTAATTGGGTATACTTGACTAAACAAGCTCTCCACTAATTCGGAGAGCTTTTCTTCATATTAAAATCATACTGATACTCAACAATAGGTAGAGAAAGGATGAGAAGATGACGACTCATCAATTAGTAGCAACTTCAGCAATGGGGTTAGAATCCATCGTAGCAGATGAAGTGAAAAAATTAGGCTTTGATACAAAAACGGAAAACGGTAAAATTTATTTTGAAGGGGACGAGCGAGCAATTGCGCGTGCTAATATGTGGCTGCGAGTAGCGGACCGTGTCAAAATCATCGCTGGTGATTTCAGAGCGACAACATTCGACCAATTATTTGAGCAAACAAAAGCAATCCCTTGGGAAAAATATTTACCAGTAGATGCCGCATTTCCTGTTCAAGGAAAATCAGTTAAATCCAAATTGTTTAGTGTTCCCGATTGCCAAGCAATAGTTAAAAAAGCCATTGCTGAGCGTTTAAAAATTGCACATAAAAGAATTGGGTTTTTAGATGAATCTGGTGCAACATTTAAGATCGAAGTGAGTATATTAAAAGATGTGGTTAAATTAAGCATTGATACGAGTGGTGTTGGATTACATAAACGCGGATACCGTTTAGATCAAGGGGAAGCGCCTTTAAAAGAAACGCTTGCGGCAGCACTTGTATATATATCAAAATGGAATCCTAATCGACCATTTGTCGATCCTTTTTGTGGTTCGGGAACAATTCCAATTGAAGCAGCAATGATTGGGCAAAATTTAGCTCCTGGTTATAATCGCGACTTTATAAGTGAAGATTGGCCTTGGATGTCTCAAAAAATATGGGATGAAGTTCGTTTAGAAGCTGAGGATTTAGCAAATTACGACCAACATTTAGATATCACGGGTACTGATATCGACCCTCGCATGATTGAGATTGCCAAAAATAATGCTATTGAAGCTGGCTTCTCAGATTTGATTCAGTTCAAACAACGTCAAATGCGTGATTTCACTACTACTTCAACAGATGGAGTATTGATTGGAAATCCACCTTATGGTGAACGTATTGGTGAAAGAGAAGTAATTGAAGAAATGATTGGTGACATGGGTCATATGATGGAAGATCATCCAACCTGGTCTGTCTACATGTTATCTTCAATGGCTAATTTTGAAAATTTCTATGGTCGAAAAGCAACGAAGAAACGTAAATTATTTAATGGGTTTATCGAAACCAACTATTACCAATACTGGGGTAGAAAGTTACCACGGGACTAAAAATCATGTAACAAGAGTAGTATAGAAAGAGTGATCAGCTTGTACCAAAGGGTGCAAGCTGTGTTTTTCTGTTCGAGAGAAGGGAGATATCCATGAAACAGACTTTACCTTTTGAATTATCTAAAGATCGTTCTTTTTTCGAATCACTTGGTGATTGGATGGGAGACGTTTTATATGACGAACTGCCTGAAAAAGGTTTTGAACTTCGTGATGAGCAAATTTTTATGGCTTATCAAATCGAAAAATCATTAAAAAATAAAAGTGTTCTATTCGCTGAAGCGGGTGTTGGTACTGGAAAAACGATTGCATACCTATTACCAGCTATTGCTTATGCTAGGTACACTGGGAAGCCTGCTTTAATATCATGCGCTGACGAAACATTAATTGATCAGCTAGTGAAAAAAGAGGGAGACATTCAAAAACTTCAAGATGCTTTGGGATGGAATATTGATGTCCGACTAGCTAAATCTAGGGATCAATATTTATGTCTGAAAAGAATGGAACATGAGCAAAAAAATGACGATGAAGAATTTCTTGAACAAATAGAGGATGGGATCCCTGATTTTGTTTATGGACATCAATCGATGCAAAAGGTTTTTCCGTATGGGGAACGAAGTGCATTTCCAGAAGTAAGTGATGAAGATTGGCAGAAAGTTAACTATCATCCGATACAGCAATGTGCGGTTTGTGACATTCGAAATCGTTGTGGACAAACAATCCACAGACAAAACTACCGTGAAGCAGGAGATTTGATCATCTGCTCTCATGACTTCTTAATGGAACATATTTGGACAAAAGAATCCCGAGTACGTGAAGGTCAATTGCCATTACTTCCTGAAGTATCAATGATTGTTTTAGATGAAGGACATTTGCTAGAACATGCTGCACAGCGTGCGCTGACATATGAAGTCCAGAGTCAAACACTTGAAACACTGATTGACCGTCTCGGAGGAGAAGGTGTTCGAGAGAAAACGCTGAGATTGTTAGAAGTTTTACAAGAGTCTCATGATGAATTCTTTAAAGAATTACTACTTCATTCACATGGTGAGGTTGGCGGAAGACAACATATTCAAAAATCCGAGACCATGTTAAATCAGGGACGTTCCCTAGTTAAAATCGTTCATCAATTACTAGAGGAGTTTGTTTTTGAATCTGAACTTTATACGATGGATGAGTATGATTTAAGAATGGCTGAAGAATACCTAGAGCAGTATGCATTTTCTCTGCAATTGTT
Source organism: Paenisporosarcina sp. (assembly GCA_041605715.1). Lineage (GTDB taxonomy): Bacteria > Bacillota > Bacilli > Bacillales_A > Planococcaceae > Paenisporosarcina. The sequence goes on along the minus strand of JBFIXW010000021.1, from coordinate 4,608 downwards.
TGTTCAACAGGGCGATGCGGTTGATTGGTTAGAAGAACTAAACGGTATCGAAACATTGGTTATTATGCCGCGTTTAGTAACTGACATTTTGAATGAAAAGCTCTTTACGAAAAAGCTCCCAGTTGTCTTTTCTTCTGCAACGTTATCCGTTAAAAAAGACTTTTCATATATTGCAGATTCACTAGGAATTGAACAACATCATTCCTTTAGTGTAGCATCTCCTTTTGACTATGAAGAGGTTATGAAAATTGAAGGTCACACTGTAGAAGCAAATGAGAAACAGGCAAAAGTAATTGAGATTTTACGCACATCACTTGAACCGACCTTGTTACTATTTAAAACAAAGCATGATATGTTTATGTTTGAGCAATCTCTTACAACTGATGAAAGACTGAAAATGGTCTTTGAAGGTGAACGTGAGTTATCATCCATTGTTCGAGATTTCCAAGCTGGTAAAATATCTGTTCTTTGCTCGTATCATCTATGGGAAGGATTAGATTTGCCGGGACAATCATTAACAAGAGTTATCTTGTATGATTTACCTTTCCCTCCAAGCGATCCCTTATTTGATGCGAAAAGAGATTTCTCGAATGATCCGTTTGAAGAAGTCGATATGCCATTTATGTTGCTTCGTCTTCAACAAGGGATCGGTCGTCTTATCCGAACGTCAGCTGACCAGGGCGTCATTCACTTATTATTAACAGAACAAGAAAAAATGGTTCAAGACCGTTTTATTGACATTTTGCCAGTTGAAATCAATTGGAAATGAAAAACAAAAATCTACTAAGTAAGTCAAACTTTTGACTCGCTCAGTAGATTTTTTTGTATTCAGTTCCAAACAATTCTGACTTTATGTTAAAGTCTAACTATACATACAAAAATGGGGGAATTTTCAGATGAGTACAAGTGTTGAGTTTTTAGAGTATATGAAAAAAATACAATCTTACTCAGAGGCAATTGGGTTAATGTACTGGGATTTGCGTACAGGAGCACCAAAAAAGGGAACCGATCAACGTTCACAAGTAATTGGGACACTATCATCCGAAGTATTTAACATGCGAACATCACTTGAATTAGAAAAGATGCTTATTGAATTAGAAAAAGATGTTGATTCGTTAGATGAAATCACAAAAAAATCATACGAAGAGGCTAAAAAAGAATTTGATATGAGTAAAAAAATCCCACCAAAAGAATACAAAGACTATGTTATTTTGATTTCTAAAGGTGAAACAGTATGGGAAGAAGCGAAAGATAAGAACGACTTTGACATGTTCCTGCCGTATTTAAAAGACATTGTAGAAACGAACAAACGATTCGTTAATTATTGGGGAGTGAAAGACAATAACCCATATAATACATTGCTAGAACTATACGAACCTGGCATGACAACAGAAGTGTTGGATGAAGTATTTAATGAATTACGAAGCAAGATTGTGCCATTAGTGAAAAAGATTTCAGAATCAAGTAATCAACCATCTACAGATTGCCTTTTTAAGCACTTTCCAAAAGAAAAACAAAAGCAATTTAGCTTAGATATTTTAAAACAGCTTGGCTACGATTTTAACGCTGGTCGCTTAGATGAGACCGTACATCCATTTGCAACAGGTCTGAATCGTGGAGACGTTCGAATCACAACTAAATATGATGAAAAAGATTTCCGTTCAGCTGTCTTTGGAACGATTCACGAATGTGGCCATGCCCTTTATGAACAAAATATTTCAGCTGATATCGATGGGTTGCCAATTTGCACAGGTACATCGATGGGAATCCATGAATCCCAGTCCTTGTTCTATGAAAACTTTGTAGGTCGCAACGAAAACTTCTGGAAAAACAATTATGAAAACTTACAATCGTATGCTCCAGAACAATTTGGAAAAGTATCAGCTAAAGATTTCCTGAGAGCTATAAATGTAGCTAAACCATCATTAATTCGTATTGAAGCGGATGAATTAACATACGCTTTGCACATCATGATTCGCTATGAAATTGAAAAAGGCTTGTTCAACGGAGATATGAAAGTAGAAGATCTACCTCAGATTTGGAATGATAAATACGAAGAATATCTTGGTGTTCGACCAAGTACGAATGCTGAAGGAGTATTACAAGATGTTCACTGGTCAGGTGGATCGTTCGGATATTTCCCATCGTATGCTTTAGGATTCCTTTACGCAGCTCAGCTAAAATCCGCGATGCTTAAAGACATACCGAACTTTGATGAGCTTTGCGCAACCGGAGAGTTAGAGTCCGTGAAAAATTGGTTAACCGATAAAGTTCACCGTTACGGTGCAATGAAGAAACCGTTAGAAATTCTACAAGAAGCGACAGGTGAGGGACTAAATGCTTCGTATTTAGTGGCTTATTTAGAAGAGAAATATACACGAATTTATCAGTTAGATTAGAGGTTTAAAAAGGCAATTCACAGGTTACCAAGAACTTTACGAACAAATAAGCAGACCATAATCTAATAAACATAAGAAACGAGCGGGACTAAAGCCTCCGTTCGTTTCTCTATATCATATCCCTCCATTGAAAATAAGGTAGGTGGCAACGAAATATCCAATTATTATTAGTAGAGAAGGAATTACATATGAAATTGTAGAAGTAACGTGTTTCCGTAGTATTGAAATTATGACCAATATGGATAAGATTGTTACAGTAATGGCTGTGACTTCATGTGTTGGAGCAACATTTGAAAGAATTGGGCCTTTTCGATAGACAATATCCGTACCCATTAGTATTAGCATATTGAAAATATTACTTCCTAGGATTGATCCAATCGCAATATTTATATTTCTTAATCTTAAGGCAATAAATACAGCAACAGCTTCAGGCAGTGAGGTAGTTGCTGCCAAGAGGAAACTACCTACGAAAGTAGATCCGAGCCCGGTTACTTCCGCAATTTTATCTCCAAATATGGATAACAAAGTTCCTGCTATCATGATGACTACAGCAGCAAGAAAAAAATTTAATACTGCTTGTCTAATGCTAGTTGTTTTTCTGGATTTGGAATTATTCACTTCTTTTTGATCGAAGTCCAAATCCGTCATTTGATTATCAGGCAACCCTTCAGAAACTATGCTTATAACGTACATGCCTATCCCATAAACAATGGCTATCAAAAATGAATCTAAGCCTATCCTGAACAGCATTATATTCAATTTACTGACCATTGCAATGAGGGTCATTGTAGATAGAATTAGCCCTAATCCTGCAGTATATAGATGACCTCTATTTGATGAATGAAAGAATCGCAATTTTCTATAATAAACATCAAAACATGCAATTATAAAGATGTTAAACATGTTTGACCCTAACATATTTCCAACAGCAATATCTGGATTTGCAATTAATACTGATGAAATACTAGTGGTCACTTCTGGGAGCGATGTTGCGCCGCCTAACAAAACCGTGCCTACAAGTAACCCACTTAAAGAAGATTTTCCACTTAATACATCTGCATTGTTAGAAAGTTCAATCGCTGCTAAAATTGTAACGATTGCAGCTAATCCAAATAGGATATAGACCATTATTCTCCCCCTTTTTTGCGGAAAAACTTCAATAAAAAATGCCAATTATAACATTCTATTAAACAATAGGACGAGTAATTCCAAAACTATCTAAACAACTAAAATACTATGATTTATTAAGACATTTCGTAACGTTTTCCCAACAAGTTCAATCTTAAATAACTCAGGGATATTGACATCAAAATGGTAAAATTGGTTTAAACACAATCAATCATAACCACTACATATTTTGGTTTAGACTGTCACTTTTTAAAAGACATAAAACAAACACATCCATTTTCATGGGGTGTGTATTTTTTTTGCCGAAATTATATACGTACTTCGTTTTTAATTTTTATAAAAAATGAAGGTAATTAATATCCGGCGATAAAATAAAAATTCTTTTATTTTTTCACAAAAAGTATTATGTAGTAATACAATGTAATATATATTAACTGTTATATAACAACGAAGGAGAGATTAAGTGATTGAACGCAACGGTTTGAACATAGCCAAAGAACTGTACCAGTTTATTGAAGATGAGGCTTTACCAGGCAGTCATGTTTCCAGTGAGGAGTTCTGGGAGGGGTTCAGTCAACTCATTTTAGATATGGTTCCAAAAAATAGAGATCTGTTAAGACGAAGAAATCAGCTTCAAGAAAAAATTGATCAGTGGCATGAGCATAATGACTGGTCAGAAAATCAAGCTGAATATGAAGCGTTTTTAAAAGACATTGGTTACTGCGAACCGACTTCGACGCCGTTTACCATTACAACTTCAAATGTGGATGATGAAATAGCTATTCTAGCTGGACCACAATTAGTTGTACCAGTTAATAATGCTCGATACGCACTTAATGCAGCAAATGCTCGGTGGGGAAGCTTATATGATGCACTTTATGGGACGGATGTAATCGATGAACAAGATGGTGCCGAAAGAGGAACTACTTACAATCCGCAAAGAGGAAACAAGGTTGTTGAATATGCACGACAATTTTTAGATCAAATTGCGCCATTAGAACAGGGCTCGCACGCATTTTCAACACAATATCGAATTGAACAAAATCAACTAGTCGTTGTTCAAGGAACGAAACAAACCGTT